>JAGXLL010000142.1 GCA_018334675.1 Bacteroidales bacterium
AACCGGAGGAATGGCGGAGTGGTCGAACGCGGCGGTCTTGAAAACCGTTGTCCCTTCGCGGGACCGGGGGTTCGAATCCCTCTTCCTCCGCATAAATTGTTGAAATTTACAGCTTACAAGACAAACGGACAAATAAGGAGTATTTGTCCGTTTTTTATGGCTTCCTGCACACTTATTTGCCCCTTTGTGACCCTTGCCTGAATCCTATGGCCGTTATAGCTTCCCCAGAGTCAGCTGTTGCATAATATGCCGTTATACTTGTTGTTGATTGCTGTTTGTTTTGGCAGAAGGTTGATTCCAAAGTATTTTTTTCATTTGTTGTGCCATCCGGTTGAGCTTTTCCTGTGTTTCCTCGTCGAAGTCGTCTAACGTGAGGTTTTCGGATTGAACTTTGGAAAGGAAATTGGAAGCCAGGATGGGCCGGGCTATGTTGTTGTGTTCAATATAGCTGGAGTTGGATTCAGTAATGCCCACTCGTTTGTTGAGGACGTATTTTTTGAAATCCAGGGTAGAGAAGAGGTCTTCCACTCTTTTGATTCCAGGATCCAGCCGCAGTATGTGCTTTTGAGTTTTTTCGTCATCGTTTTGGTAGAGGTTATACCGAAAATAATCGTATATTTCGTGCCCCTGTTCGTGATCGCCCAGAATAATGGAAAAGCCCAGCTTCCAACCCAGCAACAGGTTGGCCAGGGTGACGATATTGGAGATGTCGGAAGCCGGCAGGAAATGCATGTCTTCCTGAATATTCATGATCTTATAGATGGCATCAAAGAAATAGTAGGAAGCGATGTCTTCGACAATGATGTTGTTGTTTTTTTGGATGAACTTTTGATCGTTTAAGCGGGCCCCCATGAGAACGTATATGGGTGAGAGGGTATCGGATGAGGCCACTTTCAGGGAAGCAGGGTCAAAGATGATCGTTTCACTATATTCCTTGTCGTCGGCCCTTTGCAGAGCAAGGATCCGGTAGAGTTTGTGGACGTTGATCAGGTGGGGGGAGTGGGTGGTATACATGATCTGCAGGTCCTGTTTGATGTCCTCAAAAACCTTAAGTACATCTTCTTGAGCCCTTGCATGCAGGCTCAGGGCTGGTTCATCGATCAGCAGCACCCGTTCCCGGTTGTTGCTCTTGGCGAAAGCTTTCAGCTCAAGGTAAAAGGAGAGAAACCACCTTACACCCCGGCTTCTTTGCTTGGGGTATAGCCGTTCATCTTTGTCTTTAATCCAGAACTCGATATAGGGCTTGCCTACCTTTTCCGGAGTATTCTGGTCATAATGCTCCAGATCAAAGGAGATGTTGATCTTATTGTTGATTCCTACATTCTGCCTCCAGTACTCATGGAAATCGACTGTGATGTTGTTGTTGAGGTTTTCTATTTTTTGCTTGAGGATCCTGCTGTTTTGCTGATTGAAGAACTCAGGTTTCAGGTTGGCCAGTTTCAGATAGTTCTCAACGGCCTTATATCCTTTGACGTTGTTGCGCTCATATATAATGTCTTCCAGGTCGATGCGGGTTGGCAGCAGGCTGCTAAAGTCGTGAAAGAATTCAAAAACCGGGGTGTTTTTGAAAAAAGTCTGCCCCAGGGTATCCAGGGAGTAATGATTTTCTTCCTGCCGGATTTGTTTCTGAATCTCCATCTCAGCGTGGTTCTTTTCTTCCCCTTGCAATATAAGGGCCCCGACTCTCAGCCAGAACTGGCTTTCTTTTTTCTTCTCCCCGAGCTTCTGCAGCAAGTTGTTATAGAGCTCTTTCACTGACTTGATCTTTTGATCGGCCAAACGTTTTTCCTTCTCATTGACCAGTAAGTTGTATTCAGCCTGATATTCCTTCCATTCATGGTATTTTTCATCAGCCTCCTCCGAGAGTCGCTGATGGTTTTGATTTACATCTTCCACTTTTTTGGCAATGGAATAAGCCGAAGGGTCAATTTCAGATAGTTGCTTCTGGGCAGCATCTTTTTTTTGGGCCAGATCATTGTATTGATCTTTGGTCAGCTTGAGCTTACTCTCCAAATCAGTGAGCTGTTCGCGGGCTTGTGCTATGTTCTTTTTTTTCCGGCTTCGGTTGAGGGTTTTTTTGCGGGCGTTTACACCGGCATTCAATTCGCTGATTTGTTGATTCAGCTGTTCCATCTGAGCGCTGAAGTCCTCTTCCTGTTCCTTGATCCGATCGTATTCCCCGGCAATTTGCTTCAGTTCTTTCTGAGTGTGCTGACAGCGTTTGTTTATTTCTTCCGCTTTATCCTGGTAGACCTTTTTCAGGGCTTCTTCTTCAATGGTGATGTTGTTGCTATTTAGGTCCTGCCAGGTTCTGGAGATGCTGATGGAATCCAGCTGCTGAATGATATCGGCGGCCTTGTCGGGAAGCTTTCGCAGGTCGATGATCTCTTCAAGATTGGACTGGCTGATCTCGAAAGAACAGTATACCTTGGGCATGGAGAGATCGCTTCGCAGGATGTCATCCGATATCTTCCCATCGTGAAAACTCTGGAGCGCCTCCAGTACAGTTGTCTTTCCCGACTCATTTTGTCCGATCAGTACAGTTATATTATCGTTTGGAGTGTAACACCATCCGGTATCTATGATGGAGCGATAGTTTTGAATACGGAATGCTTTTAGGCGCATTATATTTTTATTTTTTTTTAAAAGCCAACTCCCATGATCAGGATATCATCAATCTGTTCGAACTTTCCCCTCCATTTTTTCAGGGTTTCATTCAGAATGGACCTTTGTTTTTCAAAGTCTTTACCTTGTATATCGGTAATGAGGTTTCGGAAGCGGTTGAATTTGAACTTTTTAAAATCCGGTCCTCCAAACTGGTCCACGTAACCATCGGTGAACATATAAATTCGATCGCCCGGGCTGATAGAAATGTTGTGGTTGGTGAAGGAGGTCTCGAATTCACCGTAAACCCCGATGGGCATTCTGTCGCCTTTTATTTCGTTGAGCTCGCCCTGGTGGATATGAAAAATGGGGTTATTGGCTCCCGCGAACTGGAGAATATTTTCTTTTTGATCATAGGTGATCATGGTCAGGTCCATGCCGTCTTTCTGATCGGTGTCTTTACCGGTCTGATTCAGGGTTTTCATCACTCTTTCCCGCAGCATATTGAGGATCCGGTTGGGAGGCAGAAGGGGGTCGTAGGTGGTGATCTCGTTGAGGAAGGTAATGCCCAGCAGGCTCATAAAGGCGCCGGGAACACCATGACCTGTGCAGTCACCTGCTGCCAGGATGATGTGGTGGCTGATTTTCCTGAGCCAGTAAAAATCACCGCTTACAATGTCTCTGGGAAGGAAAAGAATGAAACTCTCGGGGAAAAATTTTTTTATCTCGTTATGAGAAGGGAAAATGGCATTTTGTATATTTTGAGCATAACGGATACTTCGGGTAAGTTCTTTCTT
>JAGXLL010000143.1 GCA_018334675.1 Bacteroidales bacterium
GTTCCGGTGAATGTCTCCTCCGATATCGTCCTGGAGAATTATGATATGACCACCTCATTGGAAAAGGTGGCCTATTATGTGAAGCAGCAGTTTTAGCCCCCCTCAAGGGTAAGCCCCGTTCAGCGCTTAGCGCTCTTAGAGACGCTTAGCGCTGAACGGGGCGAACAAGAAACCAAAATTTTACTTACATTTGCCCCTTTGATTGAGCGGAACAGGGAAGGTTATGCAAATACACAGGAATTTCGACGATTTGGGCAGCATCCGCCATCCGGTGGTAACCACCGGATCATTCGACGGAGTGCATATAGGCCATAAAACCATATTGAACCGGTTGAGAAAGATCGCTGATGATATCGGCGGAGAAACCGTGCTGATCACCTTTCATCCCCATCCCAGAAAAATACTTTATCCTGATACCGCAGGAAAATCTTTGAAGCTGATCAGCACCCAGCGGGAGAAAGTGGAGCTTCTTAAACAAACCGGGCTCGACCATCTGGTCATCATCCCTTTTACCCTGGAATTCTCGCGGATCACTTCCCATGATTTTGTGAAAAAGATACTGGTTGAGAAACTGCATGCCCAAAGGATCATTGTAGGGTTCAATCACCATTTCGGGCACAAGCGCCGGGGTGACTTCAACTACCTGTATGAACTGGCAAGATACCATGATTTTGAAGTGGAGGAGATCCCGGAGCAGGATGTGGAAAACGAAACGGTTAGTTCAACCACCATTCGAAAAGCCCTTCATGAGGGCAGGATTCAGCGCGCTAATGCTTATCTCGACCATTTTTACATCATCATGGGGCCATTGAAAGACGGGTATCCCAGATGCCGCGATGTGGGCTTTCCCACCTATGCTGTCGGTATAGAGGAGGATGTCAAGCTGATTCCTCCGCAGGGCGTCTATGCCATCAGCCTGATATGGGGGACCCTTAAATACAAAGGTATGCTCAATGTCAAGCAATTGGAGGACCGGCAGGATGTCAGTGTGGAAGTGCATTTGTTCGACCACGATCATGAGGCTGAGCTTCGGGGTAAGGTCGTTACCCTGCAATTTCACAAGCGAATGCGGGAAGAGCTGAACCTGAACGATACAGAATCCCTCCATAAACAGCTGGAGCGGGATAAAGCCGACATCGAACAGCTGATATACTGATGGTTACAAATGCATGATCGGCGGTTTACCCCTTGATTATCCCATGCTTTTTGGCTTAGTTTTTTGCCTTTTTAAAAAATTTCTGTTATTTATGCTACAGCATTCGGAAAAACCATTTCGATTTGAGACAATATAACGATCTGGAAATTATACAGGGTATTCGGGTTAAAGACAATAAAATCCTGAATTATCTGTATGATATGTATTTTGGGATGATATACGAAATGGTTTCCAAGAATAGTGGTGGTGAAGATGATGCGCGCGACACCCTTCAGGAAGCCATCCTGCTGACCTATAAAAAAATCCGCGATGGTTCATTGGAGCTGAACACCACCTTTACTTCCTACTTTTTTACCGTATGCTGGCACATCTGGATGCGCGAGCTAAGAAACAGGAAGACCGAGCTGAACAACCTAATGGAATACTACTATCTCGAGCAGGCTACAGATAGTGGTTTGTCACATCAATATGAGCATCAGCGCAAATACAGGCTCTACCAGGAGCATTTCCAGATGCTGGGCAAGGATTGCCAGAAACTGCTGAGGTTGTTTCTGAAGAAATATCCTTTGAAGGAGATTGCCCGGGAAATGGGATATAAGAGCGAAAAAGCCGCCAAGAAGAAGAAATATATCTGCAAGGAACGGCTGGTTAAATCCATAAAAAACGACAAAAGGTTTAAGGACTATCATGGCAAAAGATGACACCATGCTGGTTTGCCGTTGGTTTGGAAAAGACTGCACCTATATCATTCACCAGGATATGTGGAAGTCAGAAAAAGCCCGGTAGATTCTTAGAACGTTCGTTTGAAATGTCTTCTGCGAAGCACCACCGTCACTCCAACACCTGCCACCACCAGCACCAGGGCACCTGCTAAGGACCACCAGATCCATCCTGGCGTATAAAGCGATGACTGATCCCCGATCAAAATGTATCCGGCCCAGAAATAGGGATGGGCATGGAGGGGGTCGGCATTTTCCAGAAATCTTAGCTTGGCTTCCCGAAGGGCTTCATCCTTGCTCTTGCCTTTGGAGATAGCCTGGTAAAAATATTCCATCAGCCGAATGCTGGAATTGTCTTCCACCGGCCACATGGTCATGACAATGGAGGGGCATCCGGCATATTTAAACCCTCGTGCCAGGCTGATCACCCCTTCCCCTTTCTCCAGCTTACCTGTGCCGGTGTTGCAGGAGCTCAACACGGCCATCCGGCTGTCCAGGTTCATGCTGTATATCTCGTAGGTGTTCAGGAATCCATCTTCACCGGAGTTTTTTTCCTGGGTAAAGGCCATCTTGGAATACATGGGATTGTGGTCATCGACCAGGGTATGCATGGCCAGGTGCAGGATATCGTAATCGCCCGAAGACTCCTTGAAACGGGCTTCAGTGGCTTCATAATCGGAATAGACGTCGCCCCGGATGATATCGGTGATGCGGCGGGCCTCTTTTTTGATTCCTTTCAGTGGATACAGCTTTTCCCGGTATTGTTGGCGGGTGGGTGATTCAAATTTGGTAACCTGCTCGATGTTCTCATAGGTGGGTGCAAAGGCGGCCAGGCGATGTCCCCGGCCATTCTGTTCCGGAATTTTGTTGAACAGCACTTTGGCCGAGTAGGAGTAACCTATTTGGTGCTCGCGCATCAGGTACGACAGATCGCTGTAATCGACGCGGTCAAAGGATTGTTTTTTGCTGATCAGGATCTCAAAAGGGATATACGAGAGCACATCATCGGGGATAATGGTGAGCCTGGACCCGGGTTGAAGGTCGAGGGGCTCGATCAGTTTGGCGTACATCTCATGAGCCAGGATCTGGTATTGTTCGAGGTTTTCTTTTCCATGATTCGAAAAGTTCCGGTTGGAGAGGAAGTTGCGAAGTGTGAGCACTTTCTGGGGCAGGGCGGTATCGCTGGCCATACTGTAGAGCCGGGCCTGTTTTTTCTCGATTTGAAAGGTATATATGCTGTCGCGTCCCAGCACATATTCCACCAGGGTCTCACCGCGGCGCATCTTCTTTTGCACCTGCGGCAGGGAGATGACCTCCTGGTTGTACTTGAGCGAGTAGTATCGGGGATATTGCTGTTCGAACTTGTTCACCAGGGCTTCATATTCCTTTTGCAATCCGAACATCTGTTCATTCCAGTAATCGATCTTTTTCTGGGCGGGCGATTGCTTTTTACGTTCTTCAAAGATCAGCTCTTCGTAAGTCCAGATGCGTTTTTTCAGCTC
>JAGXLL010000062.1 GCA_018334675.1 Bacteroidales bacterium
TTCTCCCGGTAATAATCACATCGTAGTTGTTACCCGCCATCTTCAGGGCTGTGGCCCTTCCTATTCCCGATGTGGCACCAGTTATAAGAGCTATTGGATTCATAGGGTTTGCGGTTTTTGGGTTTGATGCTAAATTAAGAAAAATATTGTAAAATTTCCGGACAGTTTCAGCGCAATTTCAGCGCTTAGCGCAGCGCTAAGCGCTGAGACTGTCCGGAAACGGACTACCTTTTTCCTTCAAACACCCATTGAGCGGGGCCGGTAAGCCAGACTTTGCGGAAGATGCCTTGCTCATCCTCCTTAAATTCCACCCCCAGATCTCCGCCCAGGGCATGGACGATGTATGAAGATTTGTCAGAGGGTTTTCTAAGATGGGCGCTGATGGCGGCTGCCACGGACCCGGTGCCGCATGCCAGGGTTTCATCTTCCACGCCTCTCTCATAGGTGCGGATGTGGATATGGCGGTTTTCAGTCAAGGTAACGAAATTCACATTCACCCCGTCTGTGGAGATGTCCGGATCGTGCCGGATGACGCTTCCCTCGTCCAGCACCCTGACCTGTCCCGGGTCATGCACCCAGACGATATAATGGGGCGAGCCGGTATCGATCACATCGTGTCCCTGATGATGCCTAACCTCCTTTATATCTTGCATCTTCAGAGAGACCCTTCCGTCATCCAGTATTCTTGCCTGGTGTGGGCCATCTGTGGCCAGGAAGGTAGTCTGCCTGTCGATCAACCCCAGTGAACGGGCAAAAGCAACCATGCACCGGCCTCCATTTCCGCACATCGTACTCTCCCGGCCATCCGAGTTATAGTAGCGCATCGAAAAGTCATATCCCGAAGCTTCCTCCAGCAGCATCAATCCATCGGCTCCGATGCCAAATCTTCGTTTGCACATTTCTTCTATGACATTTTTGTCAGGTTGGAAAGCTCCCGAACGGTTGTCGATGAGTATAAAATCGTTACCTGCACCATGGTATTTTTGAAATGTATGTGCCATATACCGCTGTTAATTTATGTTAAATATGCCCATGCCATTGAACACAGGCATATATTTTGTTATCTTACATAACGAATCCAAATAACAAAAACGTAAAGTTATGAATTTTAAAAGGAATTTAGGTACAATACTCACAGCGATAGTGACAGCGCTGCTAACGGTGGTGATTTACTCGAGCATTACGGATAATGGCAATCAGTCAGAAAAAGTCTCCGTAAGCAAGAGGTCGTTTGAAAACGATACCAACGGCATTCATTTTACTAATCTTCCGGCAGATTTTCAGGCGGACCAGTTTAATTTCACTCTTGCCGCCGAAAACACCGTACATGCTGTGGCTCACGTAAAGACCAAATTCACCCGGGATGCACAATATTCTAACCCTTTTTATGAATTTTTCTTTGGCGACCGTTATCAAAGGCCACAACGTGAAGTAGAGGGGATGGGCTCGGGCGTGATTATCTCGTCCGACGGATACATTGTGACCAATAACCATGTGGTGGAAAGGGCTGATAATGTAGCCGTTACACTGAATGATGGAAGGACAATGGAAGCCGAGATCGTCGGTAATGATCCTGCTACCGACCTGGCATTGCTGAAGATTGATGCAAAAGACCTACCAAGTTTAAAATTTGGAAGCAGCCAGGATATCAAGCTGGGAGAATGGGTGCTGGCCGTAGGTAATCCCTTTGATATAGGTACAACCGTAACAGCGGGTATTGTCAGTGCCAAAGGCCGCAATATTGGTGTTTTACGACAACGTGGGCAACAGGGTAACCAGTTGGCCATCGAATCTTTTATCCAGACCGATGCCGCTGTTAATAAAGGCAACAGCGGGGGAGCATTGGTGAATATTGAAGGGGAACTCATTGGCATCAATGCTGCTATTGCTTCTCCCACCGGATCTTATTCGGGTTATTCCTTCGCCATACCAGCTGCCATTGCCAAGAAAGTGGTGGAGGACCTGATCAAGTACGGAGAAGTACAACGTGCCATGCTGAACGTGCAGATTAGCAACATCAATGATCAGATAGCCAAGGAATTTGATCTGGAGACCTATAAAGGCGCACTGGTGCGTGCTGTGGGTCGTGACGGAGCCGCCGACAAGTCAGGTATCAAGCCGGGCGATGTGATCATTCAAGTTGACGGGAAAGACATTAAAGACGTAGCAGATCTTCAAACAACCATTAACAGTTACAGACCGGGCGAGGAAGTAACCGTTACAGTGAAAAGAGAGGGAAAAGAGAAACAATTTGACGTGACATTACGTAACAGACAAGGTAGTACCGAGCTTGTCACCAGCGAACAGACCCTGGAAAAACTCGGTGCCCAATTCAAGTCGATTGATGAAAAGCTGAAGCAGCGTATCGGCATCAGTTATGGCGTTCAGGTCGTTTCACTCGAAGAGGGTGCCCTGAGCAATGCCGACATCAGAGAAGGCTTCATCATCACCGCTATAGAGGGCAGGAAAATACGCAATGTTAATGATATTAAACAGATATTCAGTGAGGTTCCGGCAGGCAGCAAAGTACGAGTGGAAGGGCTTTACCCCGGAGGAGACTATGTGTATGTTTACCAGGTGGAGATGCCGGAATGATCTGGTCAATAAGATTCGCTTTTCAGTGATAGAAACATAATAAGAACCGGATTCGTTGAGTTACATCAATGGATCCGGTTCTTAATATTTGGTGGAAAACAGATCCGCCCGAAGATTGTAAAATTAAAAAGAGCTGTGTAAATTCGGAAAGAAAAATTCCATACTTCAACCTAAACCTAAATTGTATCTGATCCTTAAATTTCAGGCCAATGAGACAGCTAAAAATCACCAAATCCATTACCAACAGAGAAAGCCCATCGGTTGATAAGTACCTTCAGGAAATTGGCAGGGAGGATTTATTGACGGTTGATGAGGAAGTGCAACTTGCTCAACGTATTCGTAAGGGGGATCAGGCTGCCCTGGAGAAACTCACCCGTGCCAATCTGCGCTTCGTGGTTTCCGTCGCCAAGCAATATCAGAATCAGGGTTTGAGTTTGCCTGATCTGATCAACGAGGGCAATCTGGGGTTGATCAAGGCAGCCAAAAAGTTTGATGAGACCAAGGGCTTCAAATTCATATCCTATGCGGTATGGTGGATTCGTCAATCCATCCTGCAGGCTTTGGCCGAACAGTCGAGGATCGTACGTTTGCCGCTCAATCAGGTAGGATCGCTGAATAAGATTCACAAGATACAGACGCGTTTTGAACAGGAGAATGAGCGAACGCCATCCCAGGAAGAGCTGGCTGCCACCATGGAGATGCCCACGGAGAAAGTGCTGGAAACCATGAAGGTCAGCGGTAAGCAAATGTCTGTTGAAGCGCCTTTTTCTGACGGGGAAGACAACTGTTTGCTGGATGTGATGCCCAATGAGAACTCCCCCAATGCCGACAAGACCCTGATCAGTGAATCGCTGACCAGTGAAGTGGAGCGGGCCTTGTCGACCCTTACCGAGCGTGAACGGGAGATCATCCGCCATTTCTTTGGCATTGGCGTTCAGGATATGACCCTGGAAGAGATTGGCAACAAGTTCGGCCTTACCCGGGAGCGGGTTCGTCAGATCAAGGAAAAAGCGATTCGTCGGTTAAGACATCGTTCCAGGAGCAGACTGCTGAAGATGTATCTAGGCTGAATGGCTCATTGGGCTGTTGTATAAATTTTGGAAATGTAGTAACCCCTGTCTTTATCTGGCAGGGGTTTATTTAATTTCTTGCTTTTCTATATTTTCCCTCTTCTTTCATCCGGGTAGACGCGGGGTGATCGTTTTGATCCGGCAGGTCCTTTTTTAATGTGATGCTTCTTTTTGTCTTTTTTTCAGCAGATCCTGCAGCTCATACATCTCATCCCTCAAGCGGGCGGCCTCCTTAAAATTCAGCTCCGAGGCGGCTTTTTCCATAGCTTTTTTGTTTTTCTCGATGGCTTTTTCCAGGGCCTCCCGGCTCATATATTGTACCACCGGATCGGCTGCTGCATCCACCTCTGGTGGTTCGATATAGGCAGAAGGTTGGGATTGGCCGATTTTTTGGCGGTAGTCGGCCATCACTGAACGGGCGGCTTTTTCTATCTGACGTGGGGTGATGTTGTGTTTGTCGTTGTAGGCCAGCTGCTTCTCTCTTCTTCGGTTGGTCTCGTCGATGGTTTGCTGCATCGACCGGGTGATGCGGTCAGCATACATGATCACCTTCCCCTGGAGGTTCCGGGCAGCCCGCCCGGCGGTCTGCGTCAGCGAAACGGTTGAACGCAGAAATCCTTCCTTGTCGGCATCGAGGATGGCCACCAATGAAACCTCAGGAAGGTCCAGGCCCTCACGCAGCAGATTCACCCCGATCAGCACATCAAACTTGCCGCTTCTTAGCCCGTCCATGATCTCAACGCGCTCCAGGGTATCGATGTCCGAATGGATGTATCGGCATTTGATCCCCATGCGGGTGAGATATTTGGTCAGCTCTTCGGCCATCCTTTTGGTGAGGGTGGTAACCAGTACCCGTTGGTCTTTCTGGGAGCGCTGGCGCGTTTCTTCCATCAGGTCGTCGATCTGGTTGAGGGTGGGTCTTACCTCGATGTCCGGGTCCAGAAGCCCGGTAGGACGGATGACCTGCTCCACAAAAACCCCTCCCGATTTTTCCAGCTCATAATGGGCCGGGGTAGCACTCACGAATACCACCTGATTGATCAGCTGCTCAAATTCCTCAAACTTCAGAGGCCGGTTATCCACGGCAGCGGGAAGACGGAAGCCATATTCCACCAGATTCTTCTTGCGGGAATGGTCTCCCCCATACATGGCATGGATCTGGGGAACGGTGACATGGCTCTCATCTACCACCGTTACAAAATCGTCGGGAAAATAATCCAGCAGGCAGAAAGGTCTTGACCCGGGCGCCCTGCCGTCGAAGTAGCGGCTGTAGTTCTCAATGCCGGGACAATACCCCAATTCCTTGATCATCTCCAGGTCATATTCCACACGCTGTTTGATCCGTTTGGCCTCCAGCTCCTTGCCTTCATCCTTGAAATACTGGATCTGGTCATTCAAATCCAGTTGGATCTGACGAATGGCATGCTGCATACGCTCTTTGGTGGTAACGAAGATGTTGGCCGGGTAAATCACAGCCCGGTCATGGCGGTCGATCGTGCTGTTGTTATAAGGATCAAATGATTCGATCTCATCCACTTCATCGCCCCAGAAGATGATGCGGTAGGCATGATCCCCATAGGCCAGAAAAACATCCACGGTGTCACCATTGACCCGGAACTGGCCCTGCTTGAACTCCAACTCACTCCGGGAATACAGGCTGTCGACCAGGCTGCGCAGAAATTCGTTGCGACCCACATCCTCTCCCGTCTCGATGGTGATGGTGTTCTGATGAAAATCTTCCGGGTTGCCGATGCCATAAAGACAGGATACCGATGATACCACGATCACATCTCTGCGTCCTGAAAGCAGGGATGACGTAGCGCTCAGCCTTAGCTTCTCAATCTCCTGGTTGATCGACAGGTCCTTCTCAATATAGGTGTCGGTTACCGGAAGATAAGCTTCCGGCTGGTAATAATCATAATAGGAAACAAAGTATTCCACTGCATTGTCCGGGAAGAATTCCTTGAACTCCCCGTAGAGCTGTGCCGCTAGTGTTTTGTTGTGGCTCAGCACCAGGGTAGGGCGATTGATGTTCTGAATCATGTTGGCAATGGTGAAGGTCTTGCCCGATCCGGTCACTCCAAGCAGGGTCTGAAACTTGTCGCCCCTTTCGATCCCCTCGGTCAGCTCCCGGATGGCCTGCGGCTGATCACCGGTAGGGGTATATTTGGAGGTGATGTTGTATTGCATAGATGATGTTTTTTAGCTTTTTAACACCGTGCTGCGCGGTGTCTTAACCTTAGTGAAATTACCAGCGGATCACCAGCGTATTACCAGCGCTTAGCGCAGCGCCAGAGCCGGGTTCTCTTTGGTGTACGCCAGCGTACAATTTCCACGCTTAGCGCTGCGCTAAGCGCTGGTAATTCGCTGGTGATTTTAGCTCATTTTTACTCCCGGCGCTTAGTCGGGCTATGGGGTAAATTTAGTTAACGAATTGACACAGGCAAAGATTTTATCCGGCCAAAAACTTTCGGAACCCACTTAATTTTTCCAGTGAAAAGTGCCGTATATGGCCAGGTGATCGCTGTAGCCCCCGAAATAATTCGGTCCCCCATAAGTGCGGTTGGGCACTTTCATGCCCGCCTTGGGATTATCGTACATCAGCCAGGGGGCGTCGAATATCTTCACGTCTTTTGGTGCAATGCGGTATCCCTTTTCTCCCTGCATCAGCCCTCCCGAGACAATGAAGTTGTCCAGCATAAACCATTCATATTTATAATTATACGTTCCTTCACCCTCCTGGTCTTTGGGGAATAGCAGGTTATAAAGGCTTTTCAGCTCAATGTTTTGGGGTGTTTGGGCCCCGAGTGTCTCCTTCAGGCTTTTATTTGCCGGTTCATCATTAAAATCGCCGATGGCAATGATATTGGCTTCAGGGTTCCGGTTCAGGATCGAGTCGGTATGGTGTTTGAGCACCCTGGCTGAATATACGCGGAACTTTTCTGTTTCTTCCCTGCCTCCATACCTGGATTTCCAGTGATTGACAAACACATGCAGGGTGTCTCCCCCCTTTGCCAGGCCTTTCACATGAAGGATATCCCTTACTTTGGTTTCCAGGTCGAAAGGAAAGCGGATGGGAATCGACTGGTGGGACAGGTGTTCGAATTTATCAGGACGGTAAAGCAGACCCACATCGATGCCCCGTTCATCCGGGCTGTCCTCATGGACGATGCTGTAGTAGGCTCCTGAGAAATGATGGCATTGGATCAGGTCCAGCATCACCTGGCGGTTCTCAATTTCGGCCAATCCGATGAGTGCAGGCAGGTCACTCCCTCCCAGGGAAGTAAGCACCCGCCCGAGATGCTCAAGTTTGGTCTGATACCTTTCCCGGGTCCATTGCTTTTGGGATGCCGGGGTGAAGGCTTCGTCTTCTACTCCGGGATCATCCTCTGTGTCAAAGAGGTTTTCTACATTGTAGAATGCCACGGTAAATTTTCCGGGCATGGAATCCTGCCCGGGCCCGCTGTTCGGGCGGGAGCATGCCTGCCCGGATCCCCCCTTGCCGGAGCCGGGCTTTCCGACTTCGTCGCAGTGGATTGGGCGTTGCCGGTTTCCTTTTTCAGCGGCAGGAATTTGCTCGGCCTGCAATACGAACACCTGGAATAAGATAAATATGGTGCACAGTGTGATGATGGTTCCTCGTTGCATATCATTTATTTTAAATTACTTCAGACCTCATTCATTTTACCAAAATTACTCAAATTATTCCTTTTTTACAGGGGCTTGCTCATGGTCCAATTATATTCGTACATCCCTCTTTCCTTGTTAGCCTGGCCATTGCACATTTCTCCTTTCTCCTTGTTCCTATCTCCATTTCTCATTATTCCTTATTGCTCCTTGTTCATTTCTCCTTTCTCCTTTTCCCTTGCTCCTTGCTCATCCCTCTTTGTTGAGGAGCAATAAAAATGCCTAAATGTGTAGGGAGAAAATATATGATTTGCTGCTTTCTTCACTATCTTTGTAAAAGGGTGAAGAAACCCAGAAAATTGAATAGTTATGAAAAAGCAAAACAGCAGAGGGAATCAGAAGAAAAAACGCCAGACAGGAGAATCCGGAGGGATGGGTTCCGGCCAGTCCAGGTCCGGACAGTCCCGCTCAAAGCCATCTGGTTCCGGGCCAGTCGGCTCAGGCAGTGGTGTGGCAGGAAAGGAGGAACCTATCCGTTTGAATAAATATATTGCCGACAGCGGATTGTGTTCCCGCCGCGAAGCCGATGAGCTGATTGCCAGGGGTGAGATCACAGTTAACGGCAAGCAGGTCAGGGAAATGGGAACCCGGATCCAACCCCGGGATACAGTAAGATATAAGGGAAAAGTACTGAAGAATGAAAAACCGGTGTATATTTTACTGAATAAACCCAAGGATGTGATTACTACGGTAAAGGACGAGCATGCCAAGCGTTCTGTGATCGATCTGGTAAAGAATGCCTGTTCGGAAAGGGTTTATCCTGTTGGAAGGCTTGACCGCAACACCACGGGTGTTTTGTTGCTCACCAATGACGGGGATTTGACCAAGAGACTCACTCATCCGCGCTATCAAAAGAGAAAAGTTTACCATGTGGTGCTGGACAAACCGGTAATTAAATCCCATTTGGAGGAGATCGTAGAAGGTATCGATCTGGAAGAAGAGCGGGTCCATGCCGATGCGGCAAGTTATGTCGATCCTGGCGACAAAACCCAGGTGGGAATTGAGATACACACCGGTCAGAACCGTGTGGTTCGTCGGATATTCGATTCACTGGGTTACCGGATTAAGAAGCTGGACCGGGTATATTTTGCAGGGCTTACCAAGAAGAATCTGCCACGGGGAAAGTGGCGTTTTCTGACCCAAAAAGAGATCAATATGCTAAAGATGAATGCGTTTCAATAATGGCCATTAGGTATTCCTTTGTTTTTCTTGCGGTAGTGGTCACGACGGCACATTTGGCGGCGGCTCAGGAGGTGCAACTGGAAGGCACAGTGGTGGACAGTGCCACGCATGAGCGACTGGCCTTTGTCAATGTCAGCTGGGGCAAGCCCTCGAGAGGAACGACCACCGATATTGACGGTTATTTCAGCCTGCGGGTACCTTCGGATGTTCAAAAGCTGCGCTTCAGCTATGTGGGATATTCACAAAAGCATATTGAAATCGCTGACCTCAGGGATGATTCTGCCTCCATTGTTATGCTTCGCCAGAAGCCCTATAGTCTTCAGGAAGTGGTGGTTAAGCCGGGAAAGAACCCTGCCAACCGCATTATACGGAGGGCATATGAGAACCGCGATGAGAATAATCCGGAGAATGTTTCTGCCTTTACTTATCGCAGCTACAACAAGTTTGTCTTTAATATTGATTCTGTTCAACGCGAGATCTCTTCCGATACCCTTGCCGGCTCGCCCCAGGCAGACTCTTCCGTCATCCGGCTGAGGCAAATTGCCGAACGTCAGCATTTTATGCTGATGGAGTCGGTGACCCGGAGGAAGTACATGTCACCCGGGCATAACAAGGAACAAGTCCTGGCTTCCAGGGTTTCAGGTTTCCAGGATCCCTCTCTTTCTTTTATAGCCACGCAGTTTCAGTCCTTCTCGTTTTACAATGATTTCATTGAACTGGGCAATGACCGCTATTTGAATCCCATCTCCAAAAACAGCTGGAAGAAATATTTTTTTCATCTCGAGGATACCCTCTACGCCCCGGGTCAGGACACGGTGTTTGTGATATCTTACAGGCCGAAGAGGGGGAAGATTTTTGAAGCCCTGAATGGGGTGATGCACATCCATACCCATGGCTATGCGCTAAAAACGGTCATCGCTGAGCCCTGGGATCCACCCGGGGATCTGTCCGTTAAGATCCAGCAGCAATATGAGCTGATCAAAGGCCGGCAGTGGTTTCCCCATAAACTCAATACAAGGCTGAAGTTCAAAAATCTACTGCTGGCAGCCCGAGATAAGGATTATTATCTGGTGGGGGAGGGCCGCACCTATATCTATGATTCCCATTTAAACCCCGAACTTGACAAAGGAGATTTCGGACATGTGGAGCTTTCCGTGCCCGCACGGGCCTATGAGCGTTCCGAAAGCTTCTGGCAGAATTACCGAAGGCTGCCCCTGAGCGATAAGGATCGCCGTACCTATCGCATCATTGACAGTCTGGGCCGGGCCAACCGTTTTGATCAACGGCTGGACGCCTTTCAGACCCTTACCCGGGGATATTGGCCAGCCGGTCCCGTAAAAATCGATCTGAGAAAGATCATTGATTATAATAAATACGAAGGCCTGCGATTGGGGCTGGGCCTGAGGACCAATGATTATGTCTCTGATGTGTTTGCTGTTGGCGGATATGTTGGATATGGTTTTGGCGACAAGGAACTGAAATATGGAGGTTCCCTCGAAGTAGAGCTGGATAAAGAATCGGAAACCACGCTTCATTTGAATCATATGAATGATGTGCACGAAACAGGTGGATATCATTTTCTCCGGGAGCCCGGTTTCTTTTCCAGCGAGATGTACAGGGGCTATCTGGTAGAAAGCATGGACAGGCTGAAGAGGTGGCAGGCAGCCCTGTCTTTTCGCACCTTTGATTACCTGAAGGTCAAGGCGTTCATAGATCGTTCTACGGTTGAGCCCTTTGCTGAATATACCTTTGATGCGGATGACCAAACTTATCAGGATGCCTTTCAGGTCACGGAGGCCGGTGTTCGTCTGCGCTATGCCTATGGCGAGGAATTTATCAGGACCCACCAGGGTAAGTTCTCCCTGGGTACAGAGGCTCCTGTTTTATACGGCAACATCATACGGGGAATAGATGGCCTGGGAGGAGACTTTGATTATACCAAATATGAGGCAGCTGTTTCGGGGGAGATCCATACCAGAAACCTTGGTAAGACCCACTTACGGCTGGAGGGAGGGTACAGCAACGGAGATTTGCCGGCTTTTAATCTATACCGGGGACATGGATCTTTTGGCAGCCACTTGAGCATTTATTCCGATAACAGTTTTGCCACCATGGCCCTGGATGAATTTATTACCGACCGGTTTGTATCGCTGTTCTGGACCCATAATTTCCGCTCTTTGCTTTGGCAAAGCCAATACTTCAATCCCCATATCAAATTAGTGAACAACCTGGGGTGGGGCTGGATGAACGGAACAGGGGCCCATGATGGCCTTGAATTTCGGGATTATCCCAGGGGTTACTTTGAAACGGGTTTGTTACTGGACCGGCTTCTTTCCACCGGCTTTTTCCATTACGGGATGGGGGTATTTTACCGGTACGGCCCCTATTCATCGGGTAAAACAGCTGACAACCTGGCCTACAAATTTTCTTTCCGGGTGGCTTTCAATTAGTGATTATCGGGGTATCAGCACCCGAAATCCCAGGAAGTTGCCGCCATTTTCAGGGGGCATGCTGAATCGCCGGGTAACCCGAACCTGATAAATGGGGGATTTATAGTGTCCCCCGCGATAAGCTTTGGTATCTGTATCGAGCCAGTTCCAGCACCATTCTGCAGCATTGCCGCTCATATCATATATTCCCGCATCATTGGGGGATTTTCTCCCTACAGGACGTAGAATATCGTTGGAATTACCCTGGTACCAGGCCACCAGGTCGGCTGTGTTGCTGCCACTGTAATCGTAATTGGTGCCGGCTGCCATGTACCATTCCACTTCGGTGGGCAAACGGCCTCCCATCCACCTGCAAAAGTTCTGGGCTCCAGCCCAGGTGACATTTACCACCGGCCGCTCCTCCATCGTGGTCCGGGCGGTAAAGCTGCTGTTTTGATAGGTGATACCTGTGTTTGCCGATAGATGAATGTATTTCTGATTTCCATACTGGCCGGTGGAATCGGCTCCTATGGCATTGAGAAAACGGGCATATTGCGTGTTGGTTACTTCATATAGCCCTATGGCAAATGAATCCACATAAAATGTATCGTTTTCAGTACGGAGGGTATCGGCTGCAAATTCAGCATAGTCCATGGAAAATCCAGGGGAAGAAGGACCGGTAATTGAGATACCCACACTTGTCCTGGCATAAAGGGTATCGGTATCATCCTCCTTTTCTATGTAATCCCTGATGGAGAAGAAATTCCAGTCCTTATCTTTTTGTTTTTCAGAGGTGTAAGCGGCTTCGAAAGTAAGTTGATAGGAGTTGACCGGCAGATAGCCCGTTTCCAATAAATAGCTGATTTCCTGGTTGTAACCTTGACGGTGCACCAGGGTGGAATCGTCGAGGAGCAGCTGGATGCGGTGGACGGTGTAATCCTCTGTAAAGCCCTTGAGCCAGGCAACTGTTTTTACAGGGGTTCCTCTTACAAAAGACTGTCCATCCCCGGGGAAGGTGATTTCCACTTCCGGATCGGGCAGGGTCTCTTCTTTCATTTCACAGGAGGAGAGAACAGCCAGGCTTGTGAGCATCAGCAGGATGGCTGGTCGGCAGGAGGGGGCAATGTAGCTCATGGCGTTTCAAATTAGGTACAACTCAGGTGTAAAAATAATAAAAATTGAGATGGGCAGCCATACCTTGATTAGTAATAAAAAGCCTGCAACAAGATTGGAATGATAAAGAGCACCTGGTTTTGAGTTTTTGCCTTCGCCTTATTCAAAAAACGCCTTCATTTTTTCAAAGAAGGATTTATCCGACTGGTTTGGATTGGGCTTGAAGTTTTCGGACTGTTCCATCTGCTCCATCATTTTCTTCTCTTCCCTGGTGAGGTTCTTGGGAACCC
>JAGXLL010000144.1 GCA_018334675.1 Bacteroidales bacterium
GGGATCAAAAAAAGGCCTTTTCAAAGAAAAGGCCCAGCCATGAGAGAGCTATATGGGAAGAATCTGATGTTGATGTTAGGCAGAGTTGATGGAATTCAGCTTGGCTTCGATCTCCTCAAAAGAGGCCCGGGAATTGGGCATGATGAAGTCTGCACATCGTCCCAGTTTTTCAAATACCTGGTAGCGCCGGCAACGGGTCCATCTTTCTTCTCCGGCGGTACAATAGAGTTTTTTATATACCTGTCCGTAGGATTTGCGGATGAATATACGATCGTTGAAAAGCGGACAATCTCTGCTAAGGGGGCAAAACTTTTTCATAACTTCCACGGGTATTGGATTCTAACTTCTCAATGGTACTGAATTGCCCGTTATTCGTTCCATTTAATTAATCAATGCCCGCATATTTTACATGAACCCTCATTTTTTGTTGATGAACGACATGTGGGAGGCGGTATAATCAGGACCCGGAAGATTGTTCCTTGCGCAGCTGCTCATTCTTGAATACCGGAAGCACTGCTTTGTGCAGGAAGGTGCCCTTGAATTCCGAGAACATGATTCCACGGGTCGTTGAGATAGCCATGGCGTTGATCTCGGAGATGAAGGAATCCGGGAAGCGCGCCTGGTTGTCCTCGCCCATATATTCGCTGAAGTTTTCCACATGGAAGATGCAGCTGGTTTCTACATGACCTACCTGAGTGGTTTTTTCTTTATCCAGGATGTTGATGGTGGTAATCACAAACACCAGATTTTTTTCTGCATTGATCCGGTGTTGCAGTTTCAGATCAAAATGAAAAGTATTCAGATCCATTTGATCCTGCTTGGGATGTTTGATCTCCAGATTCAGCAATTCAAGGGCTGAGATCTTATATGTGACGGGTTGATTTTGTTGGTTGCTCATAGTATTTGAATTTTGAGGTTTGTATTGGTATTGGCTTTTGATGAATCTTTTTTGCTAACTGAAAGGTGCACGATACCTATCCGGAAGGCTCACAGTTGCTCCATGTTTACGGTAGCTTCCCGGTATTTTTCATCCCTGATCATTTTTCTCATGTTCAGGATGGTATGATAGGGACCGATGTGGTAAACCTTTTCGGCCAGCCATTCAGGCAGTTGTACATTAGGTTGTATTTTGGTTTGAAAGACAATGCGGATGCGTCCGTTATTCTTAGGGATGAAGCGCCATGAAGTTTGAACGGATTGGATGCGGCGTACCCCGTCCTTTTCATTTATCAACCCCCGCACATTTCGCGATTGGATATATACGGCCCGGCTAGCCTCGTCTTTATAAATGCGCAGGTTCAGGATCACATCCCGGTCACGCGCCGGCCAGGGCAAGTCGGATAACATATAGTAGGTATAATGATAGGGACCTTCCCGTTGGATGATTTTGGCCTCCTGCGTGGCATGCATCCAGTTTTTGAAATTCTCCACATCATTCATAAGTGCCACAAATGGTTCCAGGGCACTGTTTATATGGCTGATGGCTTTTATTTCAATCGATTCACCGGAGATCCCCGATTTCGAGTAGACCCGGATTCCCTGATCCTCCTTGATCAACTCCCAGTTATCTGCGGCCTGAGCCGAAAACGACATAAACATCAAAAGGAAAAGAATGTATGGGGTTTGGCGCATATCTCCCTGTAAGCTTGCTGTTTCTTAAACCAAGGCAAAAATAAGAAAATTGAGCCGAAAACGATAACTTCCCGGGGGAAAGTCCCAATAGCCTGTTCATAAGACCTTCATCCGGGTCATCAAATTTTAATATTTTCTTTACATCTATGCCAGGAGAAAAGATTAAGTTTGCCACAAAAATCAATCTATGAATATAACCATCAACGAGGATATCAAAGCATTGATCTTTGATGTGGACGGGACTCTGGCCGACAGCATGCCGGTTCATCTGGAATCCTGGAAAGAAGTTGGCGAGAAGCATGGCTTTTATTATACACGCGAGGATTTGGAAAGGTATGCCGGTATGTCGGGACAGGAAATTGTTGGGGTGATCAGCGATAAATTTGCTCTGCAACTCGATCCCGACAGGATTGTGGAGGAGAAGGAAGCAGCGTTTTTGAAAAATTTGGATCAGGTTAAACCCATCCATCCTGTCGTAAGATTGCTTGAAGATTATCGGGGTCGCTTGCCTGTAGCCGCAGGCACAGGCGGGTTCAGAAGGGTGGCCACTCAGATACTGGACTCCATAGGTGTGCTGGATAAGATCGATACTTTGGTAGCCGCCGATGATGTGAAAAAACACAAACCCCACCCCGATACCTTCTTAAAGTGTGCGGAAGTACTGGGTATTGCGCCACAACATTGTATGGTTTTTGAGGATGCGGAGTTGGGCTTTCAGGCAGCGCGCAATGCAGGAATGCACGTGGTGGATGTGCGTCCGTGGTATAATGGCAAGCACTGATCCCACTTGTGGGTGCACAAACCTATGATTCCTCGTTTTCAAAGGATACCCCGGCCGACTTCAGGTTATCCTTGATATATTTCACATGCCTCATATGGCTGAATTCCAGCCACTCGTCCCGATATTCCGAAGATTCAACCAGGTACTGGAAATTTTCCAGTGGATTTTGACGGTACATCGCCTCCAGCAAATTAAAATGAAACTTCTCATCCACCTGAAAAATGAATTCCTCCATGACCTCAAAGATTTCCCAGGATTCCATACTGGTGATGATGATGTAGCGATCCCAGTGATCGGTGATCCTTCTGTGGGCATCGGTTCGAAAATCACCCTGCAGCGACCATTGTTCCGGATCGGATAGAGCCTGGTATTCCCCGGTATCCTGATTCAGATAAACGGTGAATCCGTTTTGCAGCTCCCGGGCCATCTTTTTTATCTGCTCATGCGACAGGCTTATTTCATGTGCCATATTCGTGTGTGCGATCTAATGCTTATCCTGCTATGGTTAAATATATAAAAAAAAATTGAGTCCCCTCCGAAAAGTAATTTTTTGGAGGGGACTTAAGACTGCATTCGTTGGTCCGTTTTGGTGTTGGTTCCTCCTATGATTCAATTCAAAATGGCCCCTGTTGTATATAAGCCCCGTATTGGCCGGATTTGTTCGGCCTGACACCCTCCATACCCCGTCTTAATGGAATAATCACAGGTACTATGGTGAGCGTTTAATTTTCATTATTTTCGCAACTCATAATAAAAACAATCATACACCTGAAAATCATAATTTATGGCAGACGACAAGAAGGTGATCTTCTCGATGGTGAATGTAAATAAGCAAACACCTCAGGGAAAACCGATACTAAAGAACATATACCTATCCT
>JAGXLL010000145.1 GCA_018334675.1 Bacteroidales bacterium
GTGTTGCAGGAGGCGGCCGACCGGACCAATCCTTTGATACAGAGGATGCGGTTTCTGGGGATCTTCTCCAACAACCGCGATGAGTTTTTTCGTGTCCGTGTAGCTACTGTTCGCAGGCTTGCAGCTTTAAAAGGCAGGAAGAAATTGCTGGGCAACCGCACCCCGCAGGAATTGCTTCAGGAGATACAAGGCATCGTGGTTGGACAGGAAGATCAATTCGAGCGTATCTACCAGGAATTGATCCGGGAGATGGAGAAATACAATATTTATGTGGTCAATGAAACGCAGCTCAACCGGGAGCAGGGTGATTTTGTCACACGATTTTACAACGAGAAAATTCGGCCGATATTGGTTCCCATCATGCTGCAGTATACACGTGAGTTTCCCTACTTAAGGGAACAGCCCATTTATTTTGCCGTGAAACTGTCGAAAAAGAATGAACCCCGCAAAACGCGGTATGCCCTGTTGGACCTGGCTTCCGAGATCCTGCCCCGCTTTGTTGAACTACCTGGTGTGGATAACAATAAATTCATCATCATCATGGAGGACATCGTACGGTACAGCCTGAACGATATTTTTTCCTTCTTTGATTATGATAAGGCTGAGGCTTATACCATCAAGATCACCAGGGATGCGGAGCTTGACATCGACGATGATATCTCGAAGAGCTTCATGGAGAAGATGTCGCTGAGCCTGGAAAAGCGAAAAAGAGGACAGCCGGTACGTTTTGTCTACGATGCTTCTATGCCCCGGGATCTGCTGGATTATTTCAAGAGACGCATGCGCCTGGGTCGCGAAGACAACATCATTGCGGGAGGAAGGTATCACAACTTCAAGGATTTTATGGGTTTTCCCAATATCGGTCCGGACTACCTGGAAAATAAGATGAAGCCTTTTCTTCCAGCTATGTACCTTCAGCACAATAAAAGCATCTTGGAGGAGATAAAAAAACGCGATCACATCCTTCACTTTCCTTATCAGTCATTCAGGTATTATATTGATATGCTGCGGGAAGCGGCTATAGATCCACGTGTGGAGACCATCCAAATAACCCTCTACCGTGTGGCCAAAGAATCGATGGTGATCAATTCGCTGATCAATGCGGCCCGGAACGGGAAAAATGTGGTGGTGGTTATTGAGCTGCAGGCCCGGTTTGATGAGGAAGCCAATATTTATTGGTCCAATCGCCTGCAGGAGGTGGGCGCCAAAGTGATCCACGGAATACCGGGATTGAAGATCCACTCCAAACTCACCCTGATCAGCCGCCGGATCAACAGAAGGCTGGAACATTTTGTCTATATCGGTACCGGCAACTTCCAGGAGGAGACAGCCAAGATCTATTGTGACGAGGGTATTTTCACATACGATAAGCGAATCACCAACGATGTGGTCAAGGTATTTGAGTTTTTCGACAAGAACTACAAGCAGCATGTGTTCAACCACATCATTCTATCGCCTTTTACTACCCGCCAGCATTTTACCTATCACATCGATCATGAGATAAAGAATGCCCGGCAGGGCAAAAAGGCTTATATGATCATTAAGATGAACAGCCTGGTAGACGAACAGATGATGGATAAGCTCTATGAAGCCAGTCAGGCTGGTGTAACAGTTAAGCTGATCATCCGCGGTATCTGTTCTCTGAAGCCTGGTGTGCCGGGATTAAGTGAGAATATCGAAGCCATCAGCATTGTGGATAAGTTCCTGGAGCATTCGCGGATCTTTTATTTCTATCACGGTGGCAATGAAAAATTCTTCATATCTTCGGCTGATTGGATGGTGCGCAACCTGGACCGCAGGATCGAGGTGACCTGCCCGGTTTATGATCCGGAGATCCGCCGGGAATTGAAGCAGCAGCTGAAGATACAGCTGAGCGACAACATGAAGGCCAGGATCCTGGATGAAAAGCAGGATAATGAGTATGTCAGGAACAACCACAAGCCCATTCGGGCTCAGGATGCTTATTATTATTACCTGAAGCGCCGAAAGCGTCAGATTGATGCAAAGAACAAGAAAAAAGGCAGGTGATAACTCATGGCAGTCAAACTGGTGGAAGTAACACGCGGGAAGGTAACCGAGAGCCTGTCGCGTGGGGATGTTGCGGTTACAGACGGGGAAGGCCGGATTATTTATTATGCCGGTGATCCCCATAAGTATACCTATATGCGTTCGTCGGCCAAACCCCTTCAGGCCCTCCAGGTATACTTATCCGGAGCAGCGCAGCATTACGGTTTTTCTTCCCGTGAGATTGCTGTGATGTGCGGCTCGCATTACGGGGAGCCTGTTCACCGGCAAACGGTGGAAAACATACTGGATAAAATAGGTCTTACCCGCAACAACCTGCTGGGGGGAACCGTCACTTCACTGAATCCTTCTTATGCTCTGCAACTTGAAAGGGAGGGAGTGGAGTTGAACCCCCTGTTCAGCGACTGCTCGGGCAAACATGCCGGCATGCTGGCTGTTTGCCAATATAAGGGATATCCTGTAGATCATTATATTTCACCGGATCATCCACTTCAACAGGAAATTATACAACTTATTGCCGGAATTTGCCGTTATGAAGCTGAGAACATAGCCATTGGCATCGACGGATGCTCGGTGCCGGTCCATGCCCTGCCCCTTTCCCATATGGCACAGGGTTATGCCCGGTTGACCACCACCAGCCTGTTACCCGGCGAACAGCAGGCCGCTGCCGGCTCCATCTTCACGGCCATGAACCGGCATCCTGAAATGGTGGCCGGAACCCATGGATTTTGTACGGAGCTCATACGCCATACCCATGGTAAGCTGATCGGTAAAATCGGAGCGGAAGGGGTGTATTGCATCGGCCTTAAAAACAAAAACATGGGCATCGCTGTTAAAATGGAGGATGGATCCATGAACAGACTACCCCCGGTGGTAATGGAGGTGCTCAACCAGTTGGATCTGCTGAGCCATCGGGAAAGTCAGGGGCTTGAGACATACAGGTATATGGACAACCTCAATGATGTCCATTGGAAAGTGGGAAGCATCCAGCCGGTTTTTAAGCTGAACAAGGCCAATGAATGCTGATAATGAAATTGTCACAACCTATGGGACAGGAAGAGCAATTGACCTATTTGTACACCGATTCGTTGATCAATACTGCCTTTCTCAAGGAATTTCTTGAGGATTATGGGATCCCCTGTTTTATTCGGAATGACATGCATTCCGGTGTTGCCGCCGGTTTCGGCGCCGCTTTCCCCGGCAGTGAAAGCAAGCTGTTCGTCAAAAA
>JAGXLL010000146.1 GCA_018334675.1 Bacteroidales bacterium
TATTTCTGCAGATACCATTCGATATCCTCCCTGAAATCCGCGCACCACTGGCTTTGCCTTAAGCTTGAAAAATTAGGGATATCCACAGAATCGATGATCTGTGCTCCAAGGGAATCCATATCTGAAAGGGATTGTTCAAACAGGGCCTTGATTTGCGGATCCGGGTCGTTCTCGCTCAAGATCCTCAAAACGCCTATCCTGGATTCTTTCAGCCCGTCTCTCTGAAGATACTGCCGGTAGTCTTCCGGAATTTTTCCTTTGGAATAACGGGTCACCGGATCCTCCGGATCGTAACCGGCGATGACCTGCAGCATCCGGGTGGCATCCTCCACGGACCTGCACATGGGTCCCGCTACATCATTGCGCAAATAAAGCGGTACAATACCACTTCGGCTGGTCAGACCCAGGGTGGATCTAAAACCCACCAGGCAGCAATGAGAAGAAGGTCCCCGGATGGAATTGCCCGTATCCGTGCCTACTCCTATTGCACCCATATTAGCGGCTATGGCAGCCCCTGTGCCCCCGCTGGAACCGGCCGGAACCCGGTTGAGATTGTAAGGATTATAGGTGGTACCATGGGTGGAACTCTTCGTGTGCATGGGACTGAAAGCCCATTCGGCCATGTTGGACTTGGTAAGGATGATGGCACCCGCCTTTACCAGTTTTTTAATCATAAAGGCATGTTCTTCAGGAATAAAATCTTTGAGAGCCAGGCTCCCCGCCGTAGTGGGAAGCCCCCGGGTGTTAAAATTGTCTTTGACGATAAGGGGAACACCATGCAAAGGACGCAGCTTACCGGTTTGCCTGTATTCCTCATCCAGATTCTGAGCCCTCTCAAGCGCCCGGGAATTGATGGCTGTTATGGCATTGAGCTTGCCGTCTAATGCCTCGATCCGGTCCAGGTAAGCCCCTACCAACTGCTCGGCATTATACCGGCCCTCCTGATAAGCCGCATGAATTTCTGAAACAGTCAATTCAGAGAGTTCAATCTCTGCAGATTCTTGTTGACCCTGGCACCCCATGAGGCATGCAGGAACGATCAAAAAAATGATTATAAAATACTTTGGGACCATAAGCGTATCCTTTAACAATTTATACCTTCTCCGGTTATAACCTATACCAGGATAGCACCACAGAGAACAGGCATATTGATAAAGATACACAAATTCATGTAAAAGAACATCGAATGGTCATCAGAAAACGCTCAGCGTAGTAATGAAGCTCCGACTTCCATCGGCAATTCAGGCTATCCGGGGTTATATACTCCCCGGATAGCCTTCAGCGAACCAGGAATTTCTTCTGATATCTTCTGGTTCTCCCGTAAAATCCAATAAAATATATGCCTTCGCTTAGGCCGCTGATATCTATAGAGCCCTGATCAGGCACCTGCGTATACCTATGGACCCTTTTTCCTGTTATATCGGTTAATTCAAGGGCAGCCAACCTTTTCCCGAAACCCTGAACTGCATAATGTATCCTGTCTGAGGCAGGATTCGGATATATCCGGATCCTGCTGCCCTCTTGCCCGGAGCCATCGACCCGCGTTGGAATGGAACCACCGTTGTGTAACTCTTCAATCTCCGATTTGTGCAGGGGCTGGTTGTATATCCTTAGCTCATCAATGGCGCCATCATAGAACTGAGTGGTCTCATCCCAGTGCCCTTTGCCCAGCCACAAACGCTCGTGGGCCAGCGCATCTTCAAAGAACTGGGAAAAATTGGGATTACCAAAGTTATACCTCCGGTTCACCATCTCTTTGCCATTCAAATATCCGGTATTATAATCCTCCCCTACCACAACCACCAGGTGTTGCCATTCATTCTCGGGTATGGCATCCCTGGAATCATAACAAAAGGAAGGATAGGTACAACCGTTCTTCCAGATGGTGAAATATACCCGTTCCGAACCCGCATGAATAGGGCTGTGACCCAACTCGATGATCAACCCCTTGTTAGCGGCATCAAAAAATTCACACTTTTCTTGTGTCCCATAATAGAAGACCGGTGCGATGCCATAATCCGTGGGGATGTGTTTGACCTTGAACCATAGGGAGATGCTGCCCTTTCCCAGCTCAGAGAGTTGAGGCGGCGGCTCTGCACCTGCTCCGGAGAGCCTGGCATAACTGCCATTGCCATCAAAAGACAGGGCCATGCCCTGAACCCCCTGTATCAACTCACCACCAAAATTGGTGCCATGGTTGGCATTTTCCGATTCGTCAAAGAGGGTATCTCCGGACATCCGGTCGAAACTCCAGTATCCGACCAAATTTTCCTGCCCTCCTGCAGATGCTGCTATAAACAGCATCCCAATAACTATACCTGCAAACATTGTTTTCATAACGGTTGGTTTTGATGAAACATCCCATATTCTCCATGACCCTGGATCAATGATTATTACGAGGTATTACAAATAACTTGATCTTTGATCATCAGGCTTTGGAATATAGTCGCTCCACCAGGTCAATCCTTACAAAAAGATGTATCGCTGCCCATTGACCCGCCACTCAGCGATGGAAGTACAGCTTTGTTTTTCCATGGATCCCTCATTCGCATTTTGAAACACATCTCCGGCCTTTCCGATAATACGTTTTATTTCAGAATCACCTTCCGGGTGTATCGTTGCTGATGATGCTCCAAGACCAAAAGATAGACCCCTGCCGTCGCGGTTGCTCACTGCAAGATAAACCCGCCCATCGGGGGAGACACAAACATCCCGAAGCCGGCCAAAACACTCATCAAACCACACTTGCTGCCCGGTTATTTCCCGGCCATCTTCGCTCAAAGAAAGCTGCACCAGTTCCGATTCCTTCAGGGTGGCCATTAGCAGGCTGTTGTTCCATTCGGGGATGGCCCCATGATCATAATATTCGGTCCCGGCCACTGCCAGGGTTGGTGTCCACGCAGCAATGGGCTCCTTCACATTGTGCTCCTCACAAAAGGCAGTTTCAGAAGTCTCATCACAATAGCCCATCACATCGGGCATTCAAACCGGTGCAATCTGCCAGGCCCCAAATCAGATGCTTTTTAAGTATTTATTTTCAGACTATTTAACATAATTCCCCAAATTAACCGGAGCTTTATATGTTTTTCAACATATTATTTCTATTTTTACACCCTGACTTGATCATACGCTCCCGACCTATCGGTCATTGAAAGGAGATCATTTACCCCGGACAGAATAATATCCAAATGTCCTCTCGTGTGCGTGGAAAGGAAATTATATCCCTGCGCAAATTGGAGGAA
>JAGXLL010000147.1 GCA_018334675.1 Bacteroidales bacterium
ATGGAACTTATGTATGAACTAAGAATCCTGCTTCATGTAGTTATTGCCTCCCTTTTGGGAGGAGTAATCGGTTACGAAAGGGAAAAAACAAATAAACCGGCAGGGATCAAAACCAATATGATCGTTGGGGGTTCAGTGGCTCTGTTGGTTTCCCTGGGCGAGGCCATCACCGTGCATTTTCAGGAACTGGGGCTTTCCGAAGTTATGCAAACCGACCCCACCCGTATCATACAGGCCATTATCGTGGGGGTGAGCTTCATCGGGGCCGGAACCGTAATGCAGTTGCAAAAGGTCTATAAAGTGAAATATCTCACCACTGCTGCCTCCATACTGTATTCAACAGGTGTTGGCATCAGCGTCGCCCTGGGGCAATACGTTCTGGCGGTAGGTCTTACCGTCTTCATTTTAATCATCTACTACCCCATCAAATGGATCGAGGGAAAGTTTATTAAGTCGCCTGAGGATCATGAGGATTGAAGAAAGACCCTCAACTTTTCAACGTTAAACCTTCAACATTTCAACAAATTAGCAGTAGATTTTGTATCTTAGGAGAGCCAACCAAATTTCTCAGCCATGAACACGCAGCATCAGCCAGTAACCACCCGGGAATTGCTTACACGAATAAAAGACAAAAACCATCTTCTGCTTGACATCCGCCCCATCGAAGCCTACAACGGCTGGAAGATTGAAGGTGAACACCGCGGAGGACACATCGAAAGTGCCGTTGCATTCCCCTTAAAATGGACCGGCTATGATCAATGGATCAACCTGCTTAAGGATAAAGGATTGAAGCAGGATTCCCTGGTAACCGTTTATGGATATGATCCGGAAGAAGCAGGCCAAATGGCCAATAAATTGCAGGAGGCAGGTTACAAGGATATTTCTCTCTACAATGATTTCATGACCGAATGGACGGGGGATGAATCCCTGCCGATGGACCGTCTGGAGCGGTATCATCAACTGGTCTATCCCGGCTGGTTGTATGCCCTGGTCCAGGGAGAAAAGCCTGAAACTTTTAAGGGAACTGACTTTGCGGTATGCCACTCCCACTACGGTTACCGCCAGGATTACGATGACGGGCACATCCCCGGTGCCATCCACCTGGATACCATGGAGCTGGAATCGGAGGAGACCTGGAACCGCCGTTCGCCGGATGAAATCAGGCAAGCCCTGCTCAAAAGAGGCATAAGTAAAGATACCACCGTGGTGGTGTACGGGAGATTTTCCCATCCCGACAACCGGGATCAATACCCAGGCCAGAATGCCGGTCACCTGGGGGCCATGAGATGCGCAGCCATCCTCCTCTATACGGGGGTTAAGGATGTGCGGATCCTCAATGGCGGGCTGAACCAATGGCAGGAAGCCGGCTATGAGATCGCTACACAGGAAACCCAGCCATCCCCCAAATCAGATTTTGGAACACAGATACCTGCCCGTCCGGAGGTATTTGTCGATATGCCCCAGGCCAGGGAACTGCTCAAATCTTCCGATAGTGAGCTGGTCAGCATCCGCAGCTGGAATGAGTTCATCGGGGATGTGAGTGGATACAATTACATCGGCAAAACGGGGCGCATCCCCGGGGCCGTCTTTGGCAACTGCGGCAGCGATGCTTACCACATGGAAAACTACCGCAACCCCGATAATACCATGCGGTCGTCTCATGAGGTAGCTGCCAACTGGGCAGAAAATGATATCGTGCCGGAAAAGCACATCGCTTTCTATTGCGGAACAGGGTGGAGAGCCAGCGAAGCCTTCTGGAACGCCTACCTGATGGGATGGCCCAAAGTCTCGGTATACGACGGGGGATGGTTCGAATGGAGCAGCCACCCGGATAACCCGGTTGAATCAGGCAAGCCTGGATCCACCGCACATTAAGCTCCTGGAGGTATATCCGAAAGCTTGTAATTCTTTCGGGACAGAAATAACTTTGTTCTCCTGAAAAAAAGCCCTGCTGATTCATCTAAAATGAAGCGCAGTCACAATAGATTTTGTCATTTCCCATAAACTACAGTAATTTGGTAAAAATTTAAAATTAACAAAATTATGGCCAACAATCAATCATCAGACTTCCGGATGTCGCCGGAATATCAGAAAATTAAAAAGCATTACAAGTCCATCATAACCCTGGTGGTACTTGCAATATTAGCTTTTAGTGCCTTCTTCCAGATCGGTGCAGAGGAAGTAGGCGTGATCACGAGATTTGGTAAACATATGCGTACAGTGGGTTCCGGTTTAAAAACCAAGGTTCCCTTCATCGAGCAGGTATATAAAGTACCCGTGGAACGTCAGAACAAACAGGAGTTTGGTTTCCGCACCGCCCAGGCTAATGTGCGAACCCGTTATCAGCCGCGTAGCGGATCCACCAGCGATGAAGCCCTTATGCTCACGGGCGATTTGAACCTGGCCAATGTGCAGTGGGTAGTGCAATACCGCATCGACCAACCCCATAATTATCTTTTTAAAGTAAGAAACGCCGAGAGCACCCTGCGTGATATCTCCGAGGCAGTGATGCGGCAGGTAGTGGGCGATCGCACAGTCAACGAAGTACTGACCGTGGGCCGGGCCGAGGTGGCCAGCCAAGGCAAAAAAATTATCCAGGATCTGAGCCGCGAATATACCCTGGGCATACAAATAGCCCAGGTAGTATTGCAGGATGTCAACCCCCCCGATCCGGTCAAGGAAGCCTTCAATGCTGTCAATGAGGCCCAGCAGGAAAAGGAAACCCTGATCAACCAGGCCAAATCGGAATACAACAAGATCATCCCCAAGGCCCGTGGCCAGGCGGAGGAAACCATCCAAAAAGCGGAAGGTTATGCCACCCGCCGGGTCAATACCGCCCAGGGTGAAGTGGCCCGTTTCAATGCCTTATACAGAGAATATGTCCGGGCCCCGGAAGTGACCAAACGAAGAATATACCTGGAGACCCTTCAGGATGTCATACCTAAGCTGGGAGATAAGATCATTACACCTGAAGAGGGCAACAACATGATCCCCCTCCTTCAGATGCAGCTTAAACAAAACAATCAATGATCTGTGAACTTACACAAAACAAAGCATTATGAAATTCAAAAAAATATTATACATCGCCCTGATCATTCTTCTGGGCATCATCGTCCTGGTCCAAAGCACCTATATTGTTAAGGAAACCGAACAGGTGGTGATCACCCAGTTCGGCAAACCTGTTGGTGAGGCCGTAACAGAACCCGGACTGAAATTCAAAACCCCTTTCATACATAAAGC
>JAGXLL010000004.1 GCA_018334675.1 Bacteroidales bacterium
GGAAACAGAACTGGCCACGATCCGCTACAATGCCATAACCGATGGAAAGATTGAATTAACCCTGGAGATATTTCACCAAGAAACCTCTATCGTCAGAGACACCCTGGAGGTGCGTCCCTCTGAAAATTCTGGTAACGATCATTGAGGATTGGATGTACTTCGCCGGGTGCGGTATTTTCTTAATGCATTAAACAGGAGCTCCCGGGCGGAAGCATCTGTTAAGCCAATCATCCGGCTGATCTCCTTGTCATTGAGTTGATGATGGAACTTCAGGTACATGGCCTCCTTCTCACGAAAGTTCAGTCCGGCACCATTGGAATTGTCTTTTCCATTGCTGCCTTTCACAGCATCTTCCTTTTTGCCGGATCCGGAAAAAAACTCCGGATTATAATGAAAACCATTCCCGTTCATTTGTTTCGACTTAGCCTTGAGGGTCCTGCCGCTTTCAGTCTTATCAAATAAATGCTGTCTTAAGGAAGACAACAGATAAAAGCGAATGGGATGGGCCTGATTCATTTTGTCCAGACGGCGGATCATATCTTTGAAAACCTGCTGAATACACTCCTTAACCAAGTCCCGGTCGCCAATAAGACGCAGGCCATAATCCAACATTGCCGCATAATTACCGGTATATACCTTATGCAAAGCAGATTTATTCCCCTGCTTCATCTGCTCCCAGAGGAAAAAATCCTGATTGTTGGCTTTGTCCGGTATATAATCCATAGTTTCCACAAAAACGTTTAGCCAGGTTGGTATTAGACTCTGATCTCACAAACCGGAAGGGGAATGATCCCGAAAATCTTCCGGTTTTCAAAATCATCTAATAAAATTACGTTTTTATGGAGGACTTTGATTACGATTTTACATCAACCAAACGATAACGTTGACAAATGGAAGGGGTGGGAATATAATTAACTTCAAACAGCGCTTAGCGTAGCGCTAAGGGCGCTTTGGCGCCCTAAGCGCTGCGCTTAGCGCTTTAGGTTATCTACTCGTACCTAAGCGAATGCGCCGGATTTTTCCGGGCGGCGCGGATGGTTTGATAGCTGATGGTGATAAAGGCTACCACCACAATAATCAGGAGCGTAGCTATGAAATCCCATGGCTGCAGCGAAACGCGATAGGGATAGTTCGTCAGCCAGTTCACCAGGAAATAGTAGGCCAACGGCCAGGAGATCACCAGCGCCAGGAGGATCAGCCGGAGGGTTTCCTTGCCGATCATCTGTACGATTCCGCTCACAGACGAGCCCATGGCCTTGCGTATGCCTATCTCCCGGGTACGCTGCTCGGCCGTGTAGGAGGTCAGCCCGAACAACCCCAGCGAGGCGATGAAGATGGTAAGAACGGCAAAGGCCACGGCCAGGCTCGAGCTGCGCTGCTCCTCCTGGTACAGGCTGGCATATTCATTGTCCATGAAAAAATACAACATGGGATCGTTGTCGGTAAATTTTTTCCAGGTCTGCTCGATGCGCTCAACGGTCTGCGACATGCCCTCCGGCGAGACTTTGACACTCAAATATCCCCACTGTTGATCCTCTGATGCCGGAAGGATCAAGTAAGGACCAATCGGCCGGTGCAGCGACCTGATATGAAAATCTTTCAACACACCCGCAATCTGAAATGATTCCAGCTGCATCCCCTCCTCTTCATTGCCACCGGGGCGCAAGATCCTCTCACTGTAGGGGTCCTCTATGGGATAGTCCTTCAGGCTTTTCTGATTCACAATGCAGATATGCAGGTCTTTGCTCAGATCCTCTGTGAAAAACCTGCCGCTTACCATCTCTATCCCGTACACATCCAAGAAATCCTCGTCGGCCCAGTTGGTGTCGAACACATAGGTCTCATCCCGCGGCTGGCTTTCCAGCTGATAGGCATTGTTGTTGTTGGGATGACCCGGAACCATGGTGGAATGCGTAGAATTGACCACCCCGGGTATCTTGTTGACCTCAGCCTTAAAAGTACCTATCTGGTCTTCCAGGACACTGATACGCCTGATCACCAATAGGTTATCCTTATCAAACCCCAGGTCCTTGTTCAACATATAGGTGGTTTGCCTTGAGATAACAATGGTACCGAGGATAAGCGCGGCCGAGATCACAAACTGGGAGACCACCAGGGTGCTGCGGATCCGTTTGTTGCGTGCACCCGATTTGACATCGCCACTCAAAACACTGGTCGGGCGGAAGGCAGCCAGGTAGAAAGCCGGATAGCTCCCGGCCAGCAGGCCGATAAGAAGGGCCAGGGCCAGTAACACCGGGATATAGTACCATTGATCGATATAATTCAGGGTAAGGCTGGTGTTGATCAGGTTGTTGAAATAGGGCAGCAGCACCTGCACAATGATCACGGCCAGGATCAAAGCCATAAAAGCCATAATGACCGATTCTGTCAAAAACTGGCCCACCAGCATCCTTTTGGTAGATCCTGCCACTTTGCGCAGGCCCACCTCCTTGGCTCGATTAGAGGCCCTGGCCGTGGAAAGGTTCATATAGTTGATGGCCGCTATCACAATCAGCATCAGGGCCACCACCGAGAAGATGTAGATGTACTTTTTGTCATGAGCAGGCTTCATTCCCCCTTCTATTTCGGGATTCAGATGGATATCGGTCAGAGGCTGCAGGTGATAGGCATACCGGTTGCCTTTCTCCAGAAACTCATCAAACGACAATCCCAGGAACTCCTCCAGGATGGGCCCTGCATTTTCCCTGAGCAGATCCGGAAATTTATCTTCGACCTGGTTGGCGGAAGTGTTCCTGGCCAGCAATAAATAGGTAGCCAGGTTGTTGCTCAGCCAGTTGCCCTGGCTGGAGCGGTCGCTGGTGACGAACGATCCCACCATGTTGCAGTCGAAATGGGAGGTCCTGGGCATGTCCTTCATGATGCCGGTCACCTCATGATAGGTCTCATGGCTGCCCACCTTGATGCTCTTGCCCATGGCAGGCTGGTTGCCAAAAATTTTGCGGGCAGTTGATTCGGTGATCACCACCGTGTGTGGTTTGGTCAGGGCTGTCCTGGGGTTGCCCTTGATCAGGGGGGCAGTGAAAACCTTGAAGAAGGTGGAATCGGCCGCGATAAAGGCATCTTCCACAAAGGTCCGGTCTTCATATCGTATGATGGTCTCATCCCATGCATTGATCCGGACAGCTTCCTCCACCTCAGGAAATTTATCCTTCACGGTGAAAGCCATGGGCGAAGGCGTCCAGGCACCCAACATCTCCTGGTTGTTGATCTTCCCGTCCAGATATACCCGGTATATGCGGTCCTTTTTATGGTGGTGCTGGTCATAGCTCAGCTCACTGAAAATATAAACGGCAATCAGCATACTGCTGGCTATGCCAATGGCCAGGCCGAGTATGTTGATGAACACATAGCCCTTTTGCCGGCTGATGTTGCGCAGTGCAGTCTTGATATAATTCTTGAACATGGCAGAATATTTATGCTATATGACGCCTCGCATAGCCATTCAGTTACACCCTTCCTGAAATATTTTTCATAAAAAGCATATAGACTCTGAAACCATCTAATCAGCCACAAATTCCACCTCCACCAGCATGACCTCCGAGCGGGAAGAGGTCTTTACCGGCGGGCCCCAACCCTGGGCGCCACAGGTGACGAAGAAATGGGTGTCGCGGATCTTCTCATGACCCCAGCTGATCTCATAGATGGCTTCAGTAATATGGTTCAACGGCCAAAGCTGGCCGTGGTGGGTATGACCGGAAAACTGAACGTGCATATCTTGCCTGGCAGCCTGATGCAGATGATAAGGCTGATGATCCATCACAATACGGGGCAGGCTATCCGGGGCCTGCTTCAATAGCTGCTCCAGCGAGGCGCGGTCGCGCTCATGGCGGTCCCGCCGACCTACAAGAGCAACTCCCTTGTCTACCACAACAGAAGTATCCCTTAATAACTGAATGCCGGATTCCTCAAAGAAATTGAAACCTGTTCTGCGGCCATAATGCTCATGGTTGCCTTCAACGGCAAAAACCCCGTACTTAGACTGCAATTGTTTAAGATGGTTGGAGAAAGATTGCTTTCCCGAAACATCTCCCCCCGATTCCACAATGTCACCTACCAACAAGACCAGATCGGGATCCTGGGCATTGATCTTTTCCACAAATTGTTCGACAAAGCCGGTACGTGTGATCTGGCTCAGGTGCAGATCGGCTGCCATAGCAATGGTCAGGTGATCCAGCTTTCCTGATCTTTGAGGAACCTTGATTTGATAAGTATGAACACGGGTATGATTGAAACGATGTATACCTACTGCCACAATAATCGCTGTGAGTATGAGTATGCCGGTAAAAACAACCGACCTGACCCGTCGCCTGTTAATGGCAGGCCTGGGAAAAATGCCGGTCAAATAGTTGATGATCCGAAACAAATCAAAAAGCCCATAGAACAACAAACCATACAACAGCACCGGCAGGTAGTAATAGCCACCAAGCTGCATGTATTTGACGAAGGATGATCCGGCATCTTCATCCAGCAGCATGGATACAGGGAACAACAAGATGATCAGCAGGAACACCCCTGTAAAAATGACCCTGCTCCTTCCCCCCGTAAAAACCCGCTTCAAATGACCATACAAATAAATATGGGGCAACAAATAGATCACAAGAAAAGTAAAACGGAAAAGGCCCCCAAAGATGAAATAAAGCGTAAGCCCGGCTCCTGCAAGCAAAAGAACAATAATGAGGCGGATACGGGATGAGGAAGTCTTTAAACGGTATTTTTGCATAGTCACTTAAATATTTTGGTCAGGTCCACCGCTTATCCATCCCAGGCCATGGCTCCGGCAGGTTTTTTATTATCTCCTCTCACCAGGGATTTCAGATCTTCCAGGATCATATAGAGGCTGGGCACGATCACCAGGATGATGCCGGTGGCAAAGACAATGCCGAAGCCCAGGGATATGGCCATGGGGATCAGGGCAGCGGCCTGGCGGGATGTCTCCAGGATGATGGGCGTCAATCCTCCAAAGGTGGTTAAGGTGGTCAGGATGATGGGTCGGAACCTTCGAATGCCGGCTTCATGGATGGCCTGAAAGGCCGTATGGTCGGACCGCCGTTTGTTGGCGTAGTCGATCATGATCAGGGAGTCGTTGACCACCACGCCGGAGAGGGCGATCACACCCATCAGGCTCACCAGGGAAAGGTCGTATCCCAGCAGGATATGTCCGATCACCGCACCAAAGATGCCGAAAGGTATGGCCCCCATCACGATCAGGGGTTGCACGTAGCTGCCAAAGGCTATAGCCAGCAGGGCATATATCACCAGCATGGCCATGGAAAAACCTCCCCAAAGGGCCTGGGTGGATTCGCGCATCTCGGCCTGGCTGCCCTCGAAGCTCCAGGTGATGCCGGGAAAGTCGGCCCTGAGCTGGGGCAGGACCTCGTTTTGTATGGACTTCAGCACGCGGGTGACCGCATTCTTAGGCTCCGCATCCATCCCTACAGTCACCACGCGCCGGCCATCGCGCCTGTTGATGCTCGTGAAGGCTTCCCCCTCTTCCAGGCTCACCACATCCATCAGAGGTACTTCGGTACCCCGGGGCGTTTGGATCACCAGGTCCTCCAGGTGATGCAAGTCTTTGCGCTGCCCCCGGGGCAGCTTGACACGCACCTCTATCTCGTTGGTTCCGCGAAGCTGACGCATGGCCAGGGCCCCGTAGAAAGCATTGCGTATCTGGCGGCCCACATCAGAGGGTGTCAAACCCAGGTTGCGCCCCTCCGGCAGAAGGCGGAAGTCGAACTGGGCCTTACCTCTGTTGTAGTTGTCATTGACATCACGGGTAGCCTCGAAAGATTCCACCCGTTGGAAAAATGCCTGGCTGGCCTTCTCCAATACATCAATATTGGCATGGCTCAGGTCGACGCTGATGTCCTGCTGCCAGCCACCGGGGCCGCTCTCGGCCTCAAAGGTAATCTGATCCACTCCCTCGATGTCGCCAATCTCATCCCGCCAGAGCATGATCACCTCCTGGGAGGTCATATCGCGCTGATCCGGATCTTTCATCACCACCTCCACATCAATGAAGCTCTGCCCCCGCACGTTGGTCTTGATGCCTTCGGCCACCGCCCAGAGGTTATTTTCCTCAAACATATGGTATGTTGACTCGGTGATCTGATGGGCCACAGCAGCAGCCTGATCGGGTGTAGTGCCCACCGGCAGCGAGACACCAGCTTCTATCTCATCGGCTGCCACCTCCGGCATCATGATGATGCCCATATGATCGCTGTATCCATAGGCTCCTACCATCAACAGGGTAGCCAGGGCAATACTCAGGGTGATATAGCGGTATCTTAATGCCAACTCCAGGAAAGGCCGGTAACGGCGGTCGACGAATCGCCGGAAAGCACGGGAAAAAGACTGTTGCCAGCTTTCCAGCTTATACATCAGGCCGGTGGATTTTTTACCAGAGGTATGCCCCAGGTGGGCTGGCAATATAAATAATGCCTCGAACAACGAGACGGCCAGCACCGTGATCACCACGGCAGGCAGGGGCCACCAGAATTTACCGGTTGTACCGGGGATAAAAAGCAGAGGGATGAAGGCTATGATGTTGGTCAGGATGCTGAAGATCACCGGCCGCGATATATCCCGCACCCCGTCGATGGCAGCCTGGAGCACTCCTTTGCCTTGCTGGCGGTGCTCATAGATGTTCTCGCCTACCACGATGGCATCATCGACCACAATACCCAGCACCACAAGGAAACCGAACATGGAGATCATATTGATGCTGATGCCGATGGTGGGGAGAAAAAACAGCCCGCCGATGAAAGAGATCACCATGCCCATCATCACCCAGAAGGCCAGCCTGAAATTCAAAAACAGAGCCAGGATCACCAGCACGATCAGGATGGCCAGCACACCATTTTCTGTCAGCAGCGACAAGCGTTGACGGTAATCCTCGGCCCGGTTGCTGTCGATGCGGTATTGAACCCCGGGCGGCAGCGAAGCTTCATAATCCTGCATGATATCCTCTACCTCGGCAGCTATCTCCAGGGGAGATTGCTCACCGATGCGATAGATCGACAAGCTGATGGAAGGCTGGCGGTTGAACTGTCCATGAAAACCCGTCTCCTCAAATCCATCGGTGATATCCGCCAGCTCATCCAGGGTGATGGAGGCTCCCGATTGGGAGGTAACGACTTCGATGTTGCCAAATTCTCTGGCCCACTGCTTGCGCTCTTTCATGCGCAGCAGGATCTCGCCGGACTCTGTCTCCAGGGCTCCGGCAGGTATGTCTTCGCTGGATTGTACGATGATGTCGGCCACCCCGCCCAGGGTCAGACCATATTCGCGCAAGGTATTACGCGGTATCTCCACGTGGGTGACATAGTCGGGTACATTGCCGATCTCCACCTGGGTGATGGATTCATTGCTGAGCATGCGATCACGCAGACGCTCCGAGAGCTTACGCAGGGTCCAGATATCCGCCTCGCCGTATAAGACAATCTCCATAACGTCCCGTTGGCGCGACTGCAGGCGTACCTCGGGCTCCTCGATGTCATCGGGAAACGTGCGGATCCGGTTCACCGCCTGATCGATGTCCTGGAAAGCTTTCATGCGGTTGGTGCCGGCTACCAGCTCAATGCTGACCGATCCACTACCTTCATAAGCGGTGGAAGTCACCTCTTTAATCCCCTGCACGCCACGGATGGCTTCTTCCACAGGCAAAAGGATCCCCTTCTCCACCTCGCTGGGTGCTGCACCGGGGTAGACAACCGAAACTTCCACAATATCCAAAGCAAACTGTGGAAAGACCTCCTTCTGCATGTTGTAGGCCGACCATATGCCGCCTCCGATTAAAATCAGCATGAGCAGGTTGGCAGCAATGGAATTGCGGGCCATGTAAGCCAACGGTCCTTTCAATCCTTTATCCCTTGTATTGTTTATATTCGTATTATCCATCTGTATCAGTCCCCCCGATCATTCATTCTCGTTTTGTTGCGACAGGCTGTCTGAAGGCTGGCCCCCAACACCCGTACTGTCAGATTCTGTACGAAGTGGGGCGCCCTCCACCACCGTCGAGAGATTGGTGGTTACAATCTTTTCTCCCTCATTCAAACCCTGTTGAATATAAGCATATTGGTCATCTCTGAAAACGATCTCCACATCCCGGATGTGTAACTTTTTATCCTCCATCACCCAAACCGTTTCATTGTCCCGCACATAACCCCGGTTCAGACGAATGACACCGGGTATCTCACGCGCCCGGATATTGGCTTCCACATAGGATCCGATCATCAGGGCCGGCACATCCTGGTTTTGCTTTTCGTATCCCAGTGGATCCGACACGGAAACCAGCACCCGGGCCATCCGGGTTTGATTCTCCAGGGAACCCACGAGCTTATAGAGGTAGCCCTGACGGTATTCCCCAGGCTGCCAGGCACTTCGATTTCGAACCCGTACGGGTGAGCCCTTTGAAGTCTGGTCTTTGGGAAACTCTAACCATCGCAGTTTCGAGAGGGGGACGGTGGCTTCCACCCAGTAAGTCTCTACACCAACCAACCGGCCCAGGTTATCGCCACGGGCAACTTGAGAACCCATATTGACATTGCGGCTGAGGATCTGGGCATCGAAGGGCGCCTCGATGGTGGTTCGCTGCAGATCCAGCTCTGCCTGACTGGCAGCGGCCCGGGCAGCTTCTACCCCCGAGCGGGCGGCATTTAGCTGGGGCTTACGTAAGATCAGCTCTTCCTGTTCCTGCGAGAGGTTTTCATCCAGCAGTTGATAATCTTTCTGAGCCACATTCTGACGGCCCATCTCTATATTGAGATCCGCCACCGCCTGCCGCAGATCACTTTTTCGTTGTTGCAACACATTCCTGTAATCAGCCGGATCGATCTGCAGCAGCAACTCGCCTTTTCGCACATGCCCTCCGGGGGTGAAGGCTTCCGTACGCCGAAGGATCTCTCCTCCAACCCGCGGGCTGAGTATAATATCCTTCGAAGGCTCCACAGCTCCCATAGCTCGTATCCTCGGGCTATAGGTGCCTTTTTCGGCCTCGATCACGTCCACCAGCATGGCTGTCTTTTTGGTGGCACCTCCACGCTCTGCCGTGGGCTCGGTGGAAAAGATGACCACCGTTACTATAACTCCCACCAGCAGGATAAACAAGCTGAAGAGAATGGTTTTTTTAGTGGACATGGTACTTTTATCCGGTCTTGCTGCATCTGATTGTTCTGTCATGACTGGTACTTCCTTAAAATTATTGATTATTCATTGCTCAGGCTCCCGACCTCGAAGCCGCCGGCCAGCGAGCGATAAAGTGCAATGCGATGTTCCAGCAACCTGAGCCGGGCCGAAAGCAGGTTCCGGCGCAGCTGCTGCTGTTCATCCAAGGCCGTTAGCACATCCAGGTAACCGCTCATCCCGTTGAAATATTCAATCCGGAGCTGCTCATAGGATTGCCGGGCCAGTTCCAATTGCTGACGGATGCTCTCAATGGTTTGTTTTTGTTTCTCCTCCCGTATCAAAGCATCCTCTACTTCCCGAAAAGCATTCAATACCGTTTGGCCGTATTCATACAATCGTTGTTGTTTAACCGCCTGGGTACGGTCCACTTCAGCCTTCAACTGTCCCCCGTAAAAAAGCGGTGTCAGCAGGTTCCCCGCCACCCGGCGCGACCAGTCCTGAAAAAGATCACGGGCATTATCAGCGGCCGTGGAGGCGGAAGCACTAAGGGAAAGCCTGGGATAACGGCTGCTGATGGCGGAGGCCACCTCCCGGTCGGCAGCCTTCAACCGGTTGAAGGCAGTCTGTATGTCGGGGCGACGTCTGATCAGATCGGTCGGAATGCCCGCCTCCGGCAAGGGTGGCAAATCAGGGAGCTTTACCTCAGCGGCGGTTGCCGCACTTTGAGGCACATTACCCAACAAAACGGACAACTGATGCTTGAGTACCTCCAGGCGGCCTTCAGCATTGATCTGCTGTTCCCGCGTGGCCTCCAAAAGCTGCCTCTGCCGGAGGATATCCACACTGCGGATCTGCCCGCTTCCAAAACGCGACTCCAACAGGGTAAGCACTTTTTCGTTGGTACGGATCTGATCCCTGATCAACTTCAGCTCATTGCGGGCCTCCACCAGCTGATACCATACCCGGGCAACCTCAGCGGAAAGCGAAAGTGCAGCCGTCCGATAGTCCTCCCGTGTAGCTTGTTCGCGATATCTTTGTGCCTCGACCCTCGAGCTGATCCTTCCCCACAGGTCAATCTCATAGCCGGAACTCAAGCCCAGACTGAGCTGCTGATCCTGTACAAATTGAGATTGATATTGACTGACCTCCCCCTGGACCGAAGCATCCAGAGAAGGGAAAAAGGAAGCTGACTCACGGTCTACCACAGCCTGCGCTTCACGTAACCTTTGCCAGGCGGTGAGCAAATTGAAATTGGATGTGAGGGCACTGTCCACAAAGATATTGAGTTCTTCATCACCAAAGACCGTCCACCACTTTTCGGGTATCTCTTGAGTTCCTGCATCAGAGAAGGTTTGGGTGGTGTCCACCGGTATAGATACAGACTGTGTTTGGGGCGTACACCCGGCCAGGAATACAAGCAGTGCACCGGTAATCAGGACGGAAAACAAGATCCCGTGAGTGGAAAAACGTTGCCCTGGCTTGGGCGAAGGATTCTTTGGGGGATGATCACTTCCTGAAATACCCGTCCGGTGCCTGTTTAAAACATTTTCTGATGGCCGCATGAGCCGATTTTTGACTGGCTTCATAAACATTTATCATTCAACTCTAATTACAAGACCCTCTTGATCAAGAAATATCAACAAGCAAAAAAAAATTAAGTTCAATACGTTCTATCCAGCATCCTCAAATATTTCATGTACTAAGAAAGGAAACAATTCTGTAGAAAATATGTACCAGGCGTTGTAAGCGGAATCCGGCATATTCAAAATTCATGAAGGTAACATGGGCTCACACGTTAAAATGAGACCGATTTAAAATCTATAAGACACGATTCTATTTACCAGGTACCTCATAGAAAGCTGTTTTAAAACTTCCGTAAGAATAACCCGTCCCACGGGATGATTAAAAATCCAGTAAAACGGGTTTGTCGGAAGCCTGAAATCACAAAAATTTAATCCCGATTCATTCAAAAGGCATAAACATTTTGTTATATTGTTGCATAATTTTTCCAATTAAAAAACAGCACCATGAAACCCCCATGCAGTAACCTACACAACAAGGACATGTTTAAGCATGGGGATCCATATGACCAATCAATTAAAAAAAAAAGAACCATATGAAAAAGCATTTATCAACGCTCGGAATTATAGGGATAATTTTTCTTGCGGCATGCAGCTCGCAGACCAATAATGGATCCGGTTCCGGCTTACCATCTGAGATAGCGCCCGACCAGGGAGAAAAACAAGCTTCCGGATATGTTTACCATGACCGCAACGGGAATGAAAAGCGGGATAAGGGAGAGTCGGGAATTGCCGGAGTAGCTGTTTCCAACGGCCAGGATGTGGTGGTTACCAATGAAGAAGGCCATTATGGGTTACCTGTATCGGATGATGCACCGGTTTTCGTGATCAAACCCACGAACTGGATGACAACCCTGAATGAACAAAACCTTCCCCAATTCTACTATATCCATAAACCGGAAGGCTCGCCTGATGATTACCGCTATCAAGGTGTAAAGCCTACCGGCGATCTGCCCGGCGAAATCAACTTCCCCCTAACCAGGCACGAGGAATCCAATGAATTCAAGATGCTGGTTTTTGGAGACCCCCAACCCTACAGCCTGCAGGATATCGACTTTCTGGCCGAAGACATTGTAAGCGAGCTGACAGACACCACCAACCTGGCATTTGGAATGACCATGGGAGACATTGTTGGGGATTCGCTTAACTATTTTCCTGCCATCAACCATACGGTGGCTCAGGTGGGTATACCCTGGTACAACGTGATGGGAAACCACGACCAGAATTTTCAGGCCCCCCGGGATGAAGGGGCGGACGAGACTTTCGAACGCGTATATGGACCGGCCACCTATGCCTTTGAATACGGCGATGCCCACTTCATCGTGCTGGATGATGTCATTCATCAAATCCAGGACGGATCGCCCAGGTACGTGGGAGGCTTGCGGGAGGATCAATTGACTTTTGTGAAGAATTACCTTGAAACGCTCAGCAAAGACGATCTGGTGGTTCTGACCATGCACATCCCATTTGCGAAAAAAGGTGATTCGTTCCGCCAGGAGGATCAGGAGAAGCTCTTCTCCCTGCTGAAAGATTTTCCCCATACCCTGTCCATATCAGCCCACACCCACGTGCAAAACAACTGGTTCTTTGATCAGGATTCGACCAGTTGGAAACGCACGGAGCCGCACCACCATTACAACATGGGCACCACATCAGGCAGCTGGTGGAACGGACTCAGGAACGAAAACAACATCCCCCACACCATGATGCGAGACGGAACGCCAAACGGGTATGCCTTCATCACCGTTACCGGCAACGACTATGTCATCGACTGGAAAGTGGCCGGCAAGCCGGCCGACCACAGGATGAACATCCATGTTCCCCGGGGGATAAAGGCCGAATCGGATGCCAATCCGCTCCTGTCGGTTAACTTTTTCAACGGCAGTGAGCAAAGCACACTGGAATACAGGGTCAAAGGCCTGAGCGAATGGAAAGAAATGAAACAGGTTCAAAAAGTGGATCCTTTTTATGGCAGGATTTATCAACGGTGGGGCCGGCTTAAGGAATGGGGCACGCTGGATCAAATGCGAAGCCCTCAGACAAGCCCGGAATTTTCCATATCCGACTGGGACCTGCCCCATCCTCAACCTTCCTCGCATCTCTGGGAAGCAGAGCTGGGAACCGACTGGCCTGTAGGCAGCCATACCCTCGAGGTACGGGTAAAAGACCGCTACGGACGAACATTTAAGGACCATCAGATCATGCGGGTGGAAGAAAGTGAAAGCTGAACTTAAGGATGTGGCTGATGCCATTGGCGACCTGTTCATAATCGAGCAGGAGAACTTCAAGGAATCGGCCAATGAGGTGCTGGAAGACCTGGACCGAAAGATCGGTGATATGAAAAGCAAACTTTCCGGACAGGAGGATCACCCGGCAAAAAATAACGGCCTCACAAAAAATCGAGTGAAAACCCCGGTCCTTGGAAGAACCGGGGCTTTTACATCATTTGCCTGACACCACGCAACCTCCCTTTGGGTGCGGGGCTGAACAGTCAGGAACGAAGGTTGTTCCGGACATCCATCGTTGATTACGGCCGATCTGGCCGGGTCAGAGGGGAATGCCGACAGGTACTATTTCTTATTGCTCTTCCTGATGGCAATGTTCACTTCAAAAGTAAAATCATCCGAATAGAGATAGATTTTCTTATCTCCCCAAATATCATTTCCGATCAGGGTGATTTCACCCGTGGCCGTCTCATCGCTTGACCATATTCCGTCATAATCCCTGGCATAAGCTTTTAACTTGAGGGTGGCAAAGTTAAAATCATAGTTCTCCGTATCAAATGCCAGATCAATGGAGGAATTGGCCTCATGAATGTCTCCCGGATCCATAGAGATTTCACCCGATGTAGAATAACCGTAAACTTCCTGGTTAACCGGGTTGAACTGGACACCGGGATCCACTGAATTGGTCCTGTTAAAGGCGTTGGCCCAGACGTAGAACCGGTCCATATCCACGGTATTGTCAGACCCCTCATCATCGGCCATGGTACAGACAAAATTTTTAGCCGTAACGGTTACCCATTGCTCGAGCCGGAGTGGCGATACCAGGGTATACTGTGAAGTCAGGGTAACCAGCGCCAGGGTATTATCCACCAGATGCCGGAATTTATAAATAAGAGGAACACCGGGGGAGTCCTTGGTAAAATCCTTGCTGGCCTGAACCACATCCATGAAACCCTCAAAGCCGGTCTCAATGTTATCCAGACCTGCGGTGGATCCTCCATAAACAATGATCTTTACGGAAGAACTCTCCAGTACCTCTTTTGCCGTGTAGCCAAAATCAAGCTCTACATCCACAGCACCGCTATAAGCTGCGTCGAGGGCTGATTTCATCTCGGTGTAACTATAATCTGTCTCGATGCACATAATGGCCATCATACCATAGCTCACACCAGCCACGTAAAGGGGCCTGCATCCCGGAGTGATGCAGGCTTCCAGATCCTTAACCGAGACCGATGAAGCAAAGAAATCCCTGGGACTTTGCGGAACATCCAAATCGATCGAATAATAGATCTGCTTGTACTTAGCCATGATCTTATTCTTGGTGGAGGTCTGATCCCAGCTGAACTGGGTGCTCAGATCACCGGCACCGTAAGAGACATCAGCCTTTACGAACAAGTTCATCTGGGACTGGCTGAATACCTGTTGATGTGAAAACTCAACCTTGGCAGGAACCTTGGTATCAGAGGTGATGGCCTTTTTTAGCAGGTCGCTGATGCCCTGCCTTACGGTTGAGAGCCTGGGATTTTCAACTTCCTGAACAATGGAGGAACCGGTGGAAGAACTCTCCAGTGAAATGGAAAGGGTCACCGGCGCCCGGTCCACGGAGATCGGCTCATAAATAAAATCATGAGCCCTGTCACCTTTGACCAAGTTGCCCGGCCAAATGATGTCGTCGTTCAAACCCAGGTACGTAATGCTTTCAATGTTATCCACCACGTCATGCTTCTCATAGGTGTAGCGGAATCCGCCGGATTCTTCAACCGAAGATTCAACGACCTCATCCTTCTCCGCTGCCAGCGGTGAGACCTTGCCGGCCTCCTCCAGGATGCTCATCACGTCCTTTGGCTTAAGGCCGGGATTTTCATCTTCCTCACATGTGGTTAATAGCATAAAAACACATAATGCACCCGTCACCATTTTAATAAGGGCACGTGTTTTCATTGTCTTGTATGTAAATTATAAGAATCAATACAAGTTATGGGAAAAAAGAATAGGAAACAACAAAGAACAAAGTTATTTGCCTCTCAATTTCAGTGATTTTCATTAACGACAACTAATTTTTTCTCATTTCAGCTATTTTATAGCATGATTCACCGTTTGGTATAGATTCCAATATGCCTGTCCTCTAACATATCCTGTCCGATATGTGGAGTCACTCCGGAATAAAATTTAAAAAACTAAACTTTTTAGTTGACAAACTAAAAACTTTAGTTTATATTTGTTTGTATGAAGGAACTCACTCAGGCTGAACAACAAATCATGGAGTATCTCTGGCAGATCGAAGCCGGTTTTGTCCGGGATATCCGCGAAAAATTTCCCGAGCCCAGGCCCGCTTACAACACGGTATCCACCATCATCCGGATCCTGGAAAGGAAAGGCGTGGTAGGTCACCGCAACTTTGGTAAATCCCATCAGTACTACCCTTTGATATCAAAAAGCGAATACAGAAGGCGGCGCTTCAAGGATGTGTTGAAAAAACATTTTAGTAACTCCTACCGCTCGTTCCTTTCCTTCTTCACCAAAGACCAGGATGTCAGCTTAACCGAGCTGGAAGAGATGAAGCGTATGATCGATGAAGAGATACAGAAAAGAAAAGGAGGTTCCGATGGATAGCTTTCTTTTTCATAACCTTGAATCGGCAGTTTGCATTGCCTGCTTCACGCTCTTTTACTTTATTTTCCTGCGGAAGGAGCATTGCTTCGGGATCAACCGGTTGTTCCTTCTCCTCTCCATGACTTTTGCCGTGGTGATTCCCCTGCTAAACATCCAACTGACAGGTCATAGTTCCGTTTCAACCGCATCACCCGGAATCCTGGATGCTTCCTTTCAGCAGGTGTCATCCCTGAAGGAAAACATCATCCACCTAAATCCGGTGGTCATTGGCGAAAGCTCCAACCATCTGACATTCAGCCTCATTCACATTTTGTCGATCCTGTACCTGACCGGCCTGGCTATTCATCTGATGCTTTTTGTTTGGAGGTTAATCCGTTTGCTCAACCGCATCAGCAAATCAGAAAAAATCCGTGACGGCCGGCACTGCTTTGTGATCATCCCGGAATCTGACAGCCAGATCTGTTCTTTCTTTCACTTCATTTTTATACCCCAAAAACATTTGAATCAGGATGAATTCAAGCCTGTCGTTGATCATGAAAAGGCCCACGCCACTGCTTTACATTCCCTCGACCTGATGATTACCGAAATGGTCATCGTAGTGCAGTGGTTTAATCCATTGGCTTATCTGTTGCGCAAAGCAATGGTTGAGAATCATGAATTCCAGGTGGACCGGGAGGTTGTCCGCTCCCAGCGCAACAAGATCAATTACCTCCAATCCATTCTCAATCAATGGGTCAATCACCACTATTTTAAATTGACCAGCGCTTTCAGTCATTCACTATCCAAAAAACGTATTCTTATGCTGACCAAAAGAAAAAACAACCCGCTCGTTTCAAAAGCCAAATTGCTGGCTGCGATCCCGCTTTTCATGCTCCTCTTTTTCTTTTTTGCCTGTTCAGAAAATTCGGGGAATCAAACCATGCAAAAGGAGAAAAAAGAAGCCATCGCCTTCCATCAGGTGACACAGGAAAATATAGGCAAGGAAATCCCGGAATCCCTGTACCAAAGTTATCATCAAAAACTGGGGCAGAAGGGCGAGCAGGTCCTGTTTGAACTGTATTCTGAATTTGAAGGGAAGGAATATCCTCAAGCCATCGTAAGGATGGAAAAGAACAACATGTACGGGATTCATCTGTATAATTGCGGGGAAGGCAGAACCACCAGTTACATAGAAATAACGGATACCAGCGGCAATTCCCTGGGTACCCAACCCGACCCAAACTGGGTGGGGTGGCAAGAAGAAAAATCCTTCTATCTGGACCTGGGAATGATGGAAACCGCTCCTTATCAAGTAACAATCAAGGATTCCAAAAACCGGTCGAACAAGGTGGTGCTGGTGATGACCCGGGCAACATCACTGGATACCGTCGGCCGGGGAAAAAATGATGTCTATCTGAAGCCTGACCAGATGCCTGTTTATAATGGCAATGGCTCGCTGGCAGATTTCCGGGAGGATGTGATGAAAAACATATCTTATCCGTCAGAGGCCAAAGAAAAACAAATCGATGGCATGGTGTATGTCAAATTTGTAGTCAACGAACAGGGAACAATTGAAGACAAAGAAATCATGACGGGCGCCCACCCCCTATTGAACCAGGCTGCACTGGAAGGACTGGATGGCCTGCCAGGCTGGCAACCCGGTATGGTTGAGGGCAAACCGGTAAAAACCCAGTTCACCATACCGGTGGTATTCAGGTTGTAAGACCAGTAAACCCATCAATTGCTTATTTCATAGCTGGTATCTCCTGGCCCGGGGTCCGGGGGTCACCGATTCGGTTCATCATTGAGCTCTTCGACCGTTTCTGTTTTTTTTGTAATTTTATAGAAGATACGCAAAAATTCATTTTATGAAACGTTCCCGCCCCAGCGGGATAAGTTCCACAAGGCCAAAACAATAAATAAAAGATAATCTTGTGAAACCCCCATCCAGTAACCTACACAACAAGGTCATGAATAAACATGCGGGTTCCATGGCAGAGGGTTCCTCAAAACTCAAATTAAGGCAGTACTAGTTGGCTCAAATACAGAACGTTAATAAAACTTCATACAAATGAAATTACACAAAAACATCCTAAAACCCGGGCTGATTGCTATGGTCGGTATTTTTATCTTTTCGCTCCAATCATCCGTGGCTCAAGACCCATCCTCCCCCCAGGCGGAGCTCAAATATGCCATTGGAGCAGATTTCTCGTTCCTTAAGGAAGCCGAAGACAATGGCACGGTTTTCCGGGACAACAAGGTAGCCAAACCTGGTCTGGAGATCTTCAGGGATCATGGCTACAACTGGATTCGCCTGAGGCTCTTCCATTCTCCCGACCGCCTGCCCAACGACCTGGGTTATACCATTGAGTTGGCTAAAGAAGCCCAAAAGCTGGGATACAAATTTCTGCTGGATTACCACTATGCCGACAGCTGGGCCGACCCGGGCAAACAGCCCATACCTCAAGCCTGGCAAGGCCTGGAACCGGAGGTGCTTGCCGACTCGGTATATGCCTATACCCGCAACACCATTGAAGCATTCCGAAAAGCAGGCGTGATGCCCGAGATGGTACAGATCGGCAACGAGATCCGCAACGGCATGCTCTGGCCAATGGGCAAGCTACCCGATAACTGGGACAACCTGGCTTCCTTCATCAAAGCAGGCATTGATGGGGTAGATGCCGGTCGCGGACAGGCCCAACGACCGCTGATCATGATCCATTATGACCAGGGTGCCGACCCGGAGGGCGCCCGCAAATATTACCAGAAGATGAATGCTTATGACATCGGATACGATGTGATCGGATTGTCCTACTACCCCTGGTGGCACGGCAGCCTGCTGGAATTCAGAAGAAACCTGCTGTCGCTGGTGGACAACTTCTCAAAAGACATCATGCTGGTTGAAACGGCCTACAACTGGCGACCCTCAGAATACCAGGACACCCTGGCCCCTTATCCCGAGACACCACAGGGCCAGAGAGAATTCCTGGAATCGGTGCATGAAACCATGTTGAATATCCCCAGCCCAAAGATCAAGGGTATCTTCTGGTGGGAGCCGGCCGTAACAGGAGGCCTCAGATCAAGGGGATTCTTTGACAATCACGGAAGATCCCTGCCTGTGATGAAAGTCTTTGACAAATATACACGTGGCAAAACGGAAGCCGCGGATTAATGATCTGCGTGCGCAACACACCCCATAAGGATGTCTGGGATAACAGGACCTTATGGGGTGTGTTGCATGTATTTGCTCCTGGGGTGATCCGGGCTTCTCACCAGATGGTTATTCCACCCTGGGTATCTCCTGTCCGGGTGTCCAGGGGGCACCGGCCTCGATGAGCTTCTGCTGGAAAGCCGGAATGCGCTCTTTTAGCAGGTCATTAAGTTTTTGCCGGATCCCTTCGAACTGTTCTTCGGCGATCCTGAGTGTATTCTCAAGATTCGGTGTAGGTCCGTAGGTTGAGTTGTTGGTCCCCATCTGGGCGGCACGCAGGCGGCCACTTACGGTCGGTTTATCGGGCTCGCTCACCTGTCTCTTTGCCGGCTGGCCGTTGAGTTCCATCTCCAGGTGATAAAGGCTTTGCCGGATCTGGTATAGTTCCTGGTCCAGGCCATCCGGTGCTGCGTGTGAGGCTGCCAGGGCCTTGTCCATCTTCCGGACTTGTTCCTGCAACCGATCCAGCACCTTGCCTGCCGCACTTACACTACCCTGAAGCTCACTGGTGCGCTGCCAGAAACGAACCGTCACTTCGGGAGGCTCACCGGGCAGGGCACCCTCCCGCATGCGCTCCACCTGGAAGGTCACGGGCCCGGCCAGTTGGGTGGTCTCTCCACGCACCTGTTGGGAGAGTGTCACCTCATATTCACCAGGCGTCACCATCGGTCCCTGACCGCCCCCTCTGCGATAACCGTCTTCCTCATCACGTACCACTGGTGAGGGATAGCGCAAGTCCCAGGCCAGACGGTGAAAACCTTTTCCTGTAGGGCCTGCCAGACGGCGTACCACGTTACCCCGCTTATCCTTCACCGTAAGCAGCACAAGGGGATCGGACTCCCGGCGCTCCTTCTCGAGAGCCTCCCAGCCCGGATAGGTCTGGTATGCCCCTTCTTCGGCCATCTTCTTTTCTTTCTCCTGCCGAATCTGTTGTTGTGTTTTTAGACCTTCTTTAAGATAATAAGTAAATACTGCACCAAAAGGGGGATTGGGAGCTATGTAATAGGAATCACCCTGCGAAGCCTTGCCTCCGCCACCCAGTGGACTGCGCTGGATGTACCACCATGCCGGACGGCTTTCAAAGAGGGCAGCCTCCTGCTCCAGCTGGCTCTGCGATACCTCCCGCAAGGGGGTATAATCATCCAGGATCCAGATGCCCCTGCCAAAAGAGGCACCTACCAGGTCATTCTCCCGGCGTTGGATGGCCAGGTCCCGGAAGGCAATGGTAGGTGCTTTGGCCGTGAGCTCCGTCCAATGGCCACCCCCGTCCACAGTAAAGAAAATCCCATATTCGGTGGCCGCAAAAAGCAGATCCTTATCGACATGATCCTGTATGATACGCCAGGTGATATGTCGGTCGGGCAAATCACCGGAGATTCGTTTCCAGGATTCGCCCCGGTCGGTGCTCTTATAGATCAGCGGACGGAAATCACCGGATTTGTGGAGGTCGATCACCGCGTAGACAGTATTGACATCGTGCAGATCGGCCTTGATGTCGTTGACAAAGGCCCGCTCATCCTCAATACCGGGGAAAGAACTGACCTCGACTTTGCGCCAGTTTTCTCCGCCATCTTCGGTGACCTGTATGAATCCGTCGTCGGTACCGGCATAGATGAGTCCTTCCTGTAGCGGCGATTCGTCAAGCTGGGTGATGGTGTTGTAATTCGACATGGCCACCATGTCCCAGGCGGCATCCCAGCTCCACTTGCGATCCATATAATCAAAGGTCAGCCGGTCCTCGTTGCGGGTCAGATCGCCCGAGACGGGCTGCCAGCTGTCGCCCCGGTCTTCCGAGCGCCAAACACGCTGAGCGGCATAATACAGCCGGGTAGGTTTATGGGGGCTGATCTCGATGGGGGCATCCCAGTTGAAACGGTGCGGGGGATCATCGGCACCGGTCTGGGGGCGTATGTAAACCTTCTCGCCGGTGGAGCGGTCGATGCGCATCAGGTTGCCCCGCTGCCATTCGGAGTAGATGATATCCGGATTACCGGGTTCAGTAGCCGGCTCATGACCGTCGGCAAAGAGGGTGATGAACCAGTCGGCGTTGCGGATGCCATTGACGTTGTCGGTGCGCGAAGGACCACCCTGTGTGTTGTTGTCCTGGGTACCTCCATAGATGGTATAAAAAGGCTTCTTATCGTCGACGGCAATCTTGTAGAACTGGGTCACAGGCAGGTTATCGATGAAGCGCCAGCTTTCGGCACCGTCAACGCTTTCGTAGATGCCTCCGTCGGTGCCCAGCAACAGGTAACCCGGTTTGCCCTCCCGCAAAGCCAGCGCGTGGTGGTCGGAGTGCACATTGTCGCTGGAGAGCCGGTGGAAAGTCTTCCCACCATCCTCCGACACTTCCGTTACCACATCGGCCAGGTAGATCTTATCAAACTGGTTGGGATCGGCATAGAGCTCCTGGTAGTAGTGGGGACCTGTACCGCCCGAGACCACATCGGAGCGTTTTTCCCAGTGCGCTCCCCGGTCGTCGCTGCGCCAGAGGCCTCCCTGACGACGCTCCGTCTCAATGACAGCATAGACCACGTCAGGCTCTTGCGGGGAGATGGCCAGACCAATCTTGCCCATATCCTTGCCAGGCAAGCCTTTCTCCAGTTCCTCCCAGCTCTCGCCTCCATCCTCACTGCGGTAGATGCCTGTATTGGGGCCACCGCCCATGTAAGCGGCCTCGGTGCGGTGCCGCTGCCAGGTGGCCGCATATAAACGTTCCGGGTTACGCGGGTCGATCACCATATCGGTCACCCCTGTCCATTTATCGGGTTTGAGCGTATTGTGCCAGGTACTGCCGCCGTCGGTGGATTTATACAGCCCGCGTTCTCCTCCGGCTGACCAGAGCGGACCCTGAGCCGCCACCCACAGGACATTCGGATGATCCGGATGGACAATGACCTTCGAGATGTGTTCGGATTTCTTCAATCCCATGTTCTTCCAGCTCTGTCCGCCGTCCTCACTCAGATAAATGCCATCGCCGTAGCCCACATGCCGGCCTCCGATGTTCTCTCCGGTTCCCACCCACACACGATTGGGATTATGCGGGTCGATGGTGACGCAGCCGATGGAATAGGAGCCCTGGTCATCAAATACCGGTTCCCAGGTTGTGCCTGAATTAGCGGTCTTCCAAACACCCCCTGATCCCACCGCAACATACCACAAGTGAGGGTTATCAGGATGAATGGCGATGTCGGCAATACGGCCCGACATCAGGGCGGGTCCGATGTTGCGCATCTCCATCTCTTTGAAGGTTTGAGCCGACATGAGCCTCTCTTCCTTGCTCTGATCATCCTGAGCCAAAAGGGATGCCGTGCCGGCCAAAAAGAAAAGAAACAGCAAAATCACCCTAAGAGATGTAGATTGTAAACTAAAAAGGTTGCGGAATGAAATCTTACCGCTGTCCTGGGAGTTGTAAATCTTTGGTGCCATGAGGAAAGTTTTAGGTAAAATTGAATATGAGAAACATTTAACAAAAATGTAACTTTCTATTTGACCGCATCTTCCGGCAGCGGTTTAAATGCCCGGGTGCGATTTTCTTATCCATCTTGCTGTATTATGAAACGGGATAATTCTGCATCTGACCGGATGAAATGATGTGCGTGCCTTTTTCCTTGCGGTTCATTCTATCGAGCATGCCGGCAGCTACCTGTGAAACATAAACAGGTTTCATGTTGGCGGGCAACAGGAACCGCAGGGGTTTCATAAGGGCCTTGCCTATCTCCTCTCCCGGTCGCTTCTCGTTTCTTGGCCCAAGAAGCATGGAAGGACGCATGATATAGATGGCTTCAAAAGGGAGTTTCTTCAAATCCTCCTCGAGTTGTCCCTTCACCCGGTTATAGAAAAACATCGACCGGGTGCTGGCCCCAACAGCGCTGACAAGGGCAAATTTCGCCGCTCCGTTTTGCCGGGCCATCCGGGCAAGCTCCAGGGGATAATCATGATCCACCCGTTTGAACGCCTCTTTCGAACCCGCTTTCTTCATGGTGGTACCCAGGCAGCAATAAATGTGATTGGCCTGAACGACTTTTGGATCGGGATCTTCATAATCAAACAACACTTCCTGTAGCGAAGGATAATCTATATTCAACCCCAGGGGTTTTCTCACCAAAGCCTTCACCCGGTCGTATTTCCCGCTTTCCAGCAGCAATTTTAACAGGTATGATCCTGTAAGTCCGCTTGCCCCTGCTATCAATGCCGTTTTCATTCTCTCGTTTTTTTTGTGTGATGAATTCAGGTTTCCCCTATATTTTGACATGAAGTTAAGGAAAATGTTCATCCCATCCAACCTGCCCAAAGGGATCCTTTCGCTTTCAATGGATTCAGATACAGGCATGGTTGAGATCCAGGCAAAAAAGAAAAGGCAATCCCTTTATGGGGACTGCCTCTTCCTTAAATAATATATCAGGCATTTGGCCCAACATGGTTAGGATCTGGTTATTCCACCAGCTCGTAACCCATATCAAATCCTTTATCCACCGCCGGGATCCCCTCTTTCATCCATTCGGGCATGGGCTTTTCCTTCAGGTAATGATCGAAAAACTGCGACATGCGGGTCTGAAAGTCGAGTTTGTCGCGCACCTTCGTCGGCCAGTGATCGGCCTCATTGTAGTTCAGCAGCCAGGCCGGCTTGCGCAACCTGCGCAGGGCAATAAAAAACTCCACACCCTGGCTGAAGGGAACGGCTCCGTCAGCCTCGTTGTGCATGATCAGAAGGGGTGTTTGGATCTTATCGGCCCAGAACAACGGAGAATTCTCCAGATAACGCAGCGGGGCATCCCAGATGGATTCGCCTATCCGGCTCTGGGTGCGTTCGTACTGGAACGAGCGGTTGCGACCCGACCAACCCCGGATGCCTCCATAGGCGCTAAACATGTTGGACACGGGGGCGCCCGATTCAATGGCTGCAAACAAATCGGTGCGGGTAGCCAGGTAGGCCGTCTGGTATCCACCCCAGCTGTGGCCCTGGGCAGCAATATGCTCCTTATCAATGAAGCCTTCGGAGATCAGCTGTGTCACGCCCGTGATCACGCAATCGAAGGCATCCTCGCCGGGATAACCGGTTTCGTAATATACATCGGGATTGAAGATGATGTAATCGTTGCTGGTATAGTAGTGATAATCGACCGTGGAACGGTGTGCCTCGGGTATGCGGTGCCTGTAAAGGCCCTGGGAACTCTTCTCATAGAAGTTGACGATCAGCGGATACTTCTTGTTGGGATCAAAATCCTCGGGCTTCACCAGCAATCCGTCCAGCTTGCGTCCATCGGCGGAGGTCCAGCTGTAAAGCTCGACGGTACCCCACTTGAAGTTGTCCTGCTGGGGGTTGGCCCGGCTGATCCGCCTCGTATCTTCGAAGTCTTCGGCGATCAGCAGATCCGGGTATCGCTGAAAAGTCTCCCTGGTAAAGAGGTACCTATCCTCATCTTTGGCCTTGATGGGACGATTCAGTCTGAATTTTCCCTCAATGATACGCTCCGGCTCATCGGTTTTTTTCAGGTTCATGGAATAATAGCCATCTGCCCGGGTCTCCACATTGTGGCTGTGCAAATGATAAGTCATCTCGGGATCCAGTCCTTTCTCCTTTTCATCCTCCCGCCTGTAATCGATCAGGCGGTATTCTGTATGGGTCCGGCGACCATTGCGGGTGAGGTTCACCGGGTGCTCATCATTCTGGGGATCCACCCGCCATATGTCGTAGCGGTCGTAAACCAATAAGGCTTCATCGTCTTCCAGCCAGCCTGCCGTGCCGTATGGGTAGGCCGGCATGGGACGGTCGTTCAGCTCATCGGCGCATTGAATGGTTTCGGGACGGGTGATGGTGTATTCTCTGCCGGACTCAATATGCCAGGTGTTCCAGGTGGTATCCAGGGCCCGATACCAGAAGACATACTCTCCATTGGGCGATACATCAGGTGTGGCCCGGCAGTTCTTCTTAAACATTGTAGCCTCGCCGGTCTCGACGTCCACCAGGTAAAAATCCTGGTGATAGGGATAGCCTTCCCACATCCTTCGAACGCCATAAGGCAGATACGACCAGGCCAGCACATGATCCGCATCGCCTTCATCGATCCATTTGATGCCGGTGAAATCTTCGGTCTCCAGCTGCACCATCTTGCCCTGGTCCGGGTGGTAGACAGCCATGTAGCTCCTCTTTAGATTCTCTTTTCTGTTGTTCAACTGTACGCTTTGCAGCACCGGCTCATTCCAGTGCCATACATCCAGCACGGGTATCTCCTCCTCCAGTTTGGTGGTATCTTTTTGGGGCGGGATGGGGGCCGTTCCGAAAAAGATGCGTTCGTTGGATCCGGAAAAACGAATGTTCCCGTGCTGGCTGACGGTCCAGGCCTCCGGCATGGATTCATCGCCAGCCTGAACAATCTCCCTGGCCTGGTCTTCCCCGTCCCATAAGTAAAGCGAGAAGATCTCCTCCTTCTTCCTTCCGGACAGTTCCTGCGATGGGCCGGGCGAGCTGGTGCTGTCGGATACAAAGGCCAGCAGGGAGCCGTCCTTGCTAAGGCTCAACTGCTCATATTCGGCCTTGCCCTGCATGACAGGTGTGGTTTCTTCAGAGGAGAGATCATACACATATACCCCCGGTTCAACATCCTGGTTATCACCTGTGGAAACAAAAGCCAGCAGCTGCTCTTCTTCAGCAAAAACATAATCGGTGACATACGGAAACTGAACGGCTCCTCCCGGTAATTTCTTGATGTTCAGGGTGTACCCGTTCTCGGAAGATTCCTTTTTGGCTTTTTCGGACTTCTCCAGGGACTGGCTTTCGGCTTCCTCCCCTGCCGGTTTCTCCTGAACCTCCGACTTGGTTTGATAGGCCAGCCATCCACTCCATTTCCCGGGTACCTTGAAAGACTTGAGGCTGTCGATCAGCTCTTTTTCACCCGATTTGGCATTGAAGATCAAGAGCTGATCCATAGGCAGATCCTCCTCTTGGGTATCGTTGAGCTTCAACTGACGGATGGTATCTTCCAGGGGCTTCACCCGGGCGATCACATACCGGGAATCGTCGGTGATTTGCAGATCCGTTCCCCCTGGCTGGGAAAGCAGAGCAGAACCGTTCTCTTTTTTTACCTTCAGTACCGGATCTCCTTTCCAGGGCTCCAGCTTGTAGGCCACCAGCTCTCCGTCATTGGAAAGGGCTTTTTCGGTGATCCGGTTCCACTTCAAAATATCATCAAAGGTGAGCTGCTTCTTTTCCTGAGCAACAGAGGTAAATGCAAGGCCCGTGATGCACAGGAAGATAGTGAGTCGTTGTAAATGCTTCATAATGCAGGATGATTTATTTGGGTTGAGATTTTTAGACCCTAAAAATACAGAAAGGTTGAAAAAGACAGATTCATTTAGGGAAAAACCTGCTTTTTTCAAGGATGATGCCATACAATTGTCATCCGACCTGGAAAAATTCAATAATAATGCGTATCTTCAAACTCAACCTCAAATAGAAATAACCCTGCCGGTATTGTAAGCTTATTGAAAAATAGCATGAACTTTACATCCACAGGTGCGTTTTCTGACAGATGCATCCCGATTTCTCATTTTAAACCTTTCCAATTATGAAAATGATCCACATCTTTTTTGCATTGCTACTTGCAGCCTTTTCTGCAAACAGCCAGATCAATGCCAAGCTCATGCGTTATATGGACGTTTCCGACCGGTACATCAGTTTTGTTTACGGCGGAGATATCTGGATCGTAGAAAAAGAAGGAGGTCAGGCCGTACAGCTGACCGATTCCCCCGGAGAAGAATCCTATCCGCGGTTCTCTCCCGATGGCTCAGAAATAGCCTACACGGCCAGTTACAATGGCAACCAAGACCTCTTTGTGGTACCTACCCAGGGCGGGATGGCCCAAAGGGTAACCTATGCCTCCTATGGGGACCGTATGGTCGACTGGCATCCGGATGGCGAAAGGATTCTGTTTGCCTCCAGGAGGGAAGCAGGAATTCCACGGGTGAGCCATTTCTTTTATATCAACCGGGCAGGTGGAATGCCTGAAAAGCTGCCTGTCCCTTATGGCGAGCTGGCCTCCTTCTCGCCCGACGGAAACAAAATGGCCTATGTCACCAAGATCACCGAGAATTTTCCCTTCAAACGCTATCGCGGGGGGCTGGCTTCCGATGTGATCCTTTTCGACCTGCAAACCAACCAGGCAGAGCGGATCACCGACCACCCCGCCTCGGACGGCAAACCGGCCTGGCTGAACAACACCATCTATTATATCTCCGATAAGGGGGAGCATATGCGGCGCAACATATGGGCCTACGATTTAAATGGCGGGCAGTCCAGGCAAATCACCCATTTTAAGGATTTCGACATCACCTACCTGTCGGCCGGTCCTGAGGATCTGGTCTTTGAGATGGGTGGAAAGCTCTTCACCATGCCGGCCGGTAGCTCCGAATACAAGGAGGTACCGGTTCACGTCACCACTGATCGCTCCACCGAGATGCCCCGGCATGAGGATGTGAAGGATCAGATCACCAATGTAACGGGCTCTCCGGAAGGCAAGCGGGTCGTATTTGAAGCCCGGGGAGAATTGTTCAACACGCCTGTGAAGGAAGGCTTTACGATGAACCTGACCCGCTCGAGCGGAGCGTTTGACCAGCTGCCTGCCTGGTCGCCCGATGGAAAACAGGTGGCATACTGGAGCGACGCCTCGGGAGAATACCAGATCTACCTGAAAGACCTCCAATCCAACAGGGAGGCCAGAAAACTTACTTCCAGGAAGGAAGGCTTCGGCTACCGCCTTTTCTGGTCGCCCGACAGCAAAAAGCTGGCTTTCATCGATGAGAAAAACCACATCAACATCGTGGATGCAGAGACAGGAGAAATCGCAGCAGCCGATCATTCATCCTGGAACATTGGGCATGGCGGCCGGTATTACTTTACCATCGACTGGTCGCCCGATTCCAAATGGATCACCTACAGCCTGGGCCAGGATAACGCCAATGAGGCCATCTTCATGTATAACCTGGAAGACCGGGAAGTACACCAGGTCACCAGCGGCTACTATTCCGACTTCAACCCGGTCTTCAGCCGGGATGGCAAACACCTGTTCTTTCTTACCGACAGGAAGTTTCAGCCCGTCTACAGCGGTTTGGATGACGGTACCTGGATCTATCCCAACAACACCCACCTGGCCGCTCTTCCCCTTTTAAAAGAGGGGCCGGATCCGTTGAAACCTGAAAATGACGAGATCGGGAAGGAAGATGAACAGGATAAGGAAAATGTGGATAAAAAGGAGAACGACAACGACAAGGATCAAAAGGATGAAGCAGATGACAGGAAGGACAAATCCCAAATAACCCTCGAAGTGGACTGGGACGGGCTCTCCTCCCGGGTGATCATCCTCCCGGTGGATGCCGGGAACCTTCGCAATGTGATGGCCTTCGACAAGAACATCGTCTACATCCGGGGTCCAGTAGCGGGAGACACCGATGAACAACCCGCCCTGATGCTCTATGATATGAAAGAGAGAAAGGAAGAAAAAGTGATGGACAACATCCGGCAGGCGGCTCCAACGGCCGACGGCAAAGCCCTGGTGGTTCAGAGCTCTGGTAAGTACGGTATCATCAAGCCGGCCACGGGTCAGAAAATTGAAGATCCCATTCCCACCGGTGATCTGTCGATGCAACGGGTGCCCAAGGAAGAATGGAGACAGATCTTCCATGACACCTGGCGGAGGCACCGGGATTTCTTCTATGATAAGGAGATGCACCAGGTACCCTGGGACAGCTTAAGGCAGAGATACGGGGAGCTGCTGGATGATGCCCGCACCCGGTGGGATGTAAGCAACCTGCAATCCAACCTGGCTGCCGAACTAAGCGCCGGCCATACCTATACCTTCGGAGGCGACCAGGAGGAGGCAAAGAGGATCTCCACCGGTTACCCGGGTATTGACTGGGACCAGGACGAAAAGGGGTTCCGCATCAAAAAGATCATCACACCGGCTGCCTGGGACACCGATGTTCGCTCGCCCTTCGACCGTCCCGGCTTAGAAGTGGAAGAAGGCGATTACATCCATGCTGTCAACGGTATGGCCCTTGACCCGGAAAAGGAACCCTATGCCGCTTTTGATGGCATGGAGGGAAAAACCGTCTCGCTGACCATCAGCCAAACCGGCGATCCTGAAGATGCCCGGGATCACGTGGTGAAACTGCTTAGCCAAAGGGAAGAACAGGAATTGAGGTACCTGGCCTGGATCGAGAAAAACCGCCAGACCGTAGACAGCCTGTCCGATGGGAAGCTCGGGTACATTTATATGTCCAACACCAGCAGCCAGGGGCAACGCGAGCTGGTGCGTATGTTCTATGGTCAGCTCGACAAGGAAGGCTTCGTCATCGATGAGCGCTGGAACGGCGGAGGACAGCTGGCCGACCGGTTCCTGGAGCTTCTGAAACGCCCCGTGGTATATAACCTCTACTGGCGTCACGGCCGGCACCACAGCCATCCCATCAAGACCAACACCGGTCCCATGGCCATGCTGGTCAACGGATGGGCCGGATCGGGCGGCGACGGACTGCCCTGGGCCTTCCAGGAGCTGGAGGCCGGTCCCGTGATTGGACAACCCACCATGGGCATTTTGGTAGGCCCGGCCACCGGTCACAGGCTGATCGACGGCGGGGGTATCACCGTACCCGGTGCCAGGTTGTACGACAACGACGGCCACTGGTTCTGGGAAGGAGAAGGCGTGACACCGGATATCCCCGTGTGGGACGATCCCAACAAGCTGGTCGAAGGCCGCGACCCGCAGCTGGAAAGAGCCGTCGAGGAGGTGATGAACAGGCTGGAGCAAAACCCGCCCCAAATCACACCGCCACCTCCCATGCAGGACCGCACGGCAAAAGGGTTGCGAGAAAAGCAAGATGAGTAGCACCAAGTTCAACCTATCTTTCATCACATTTATTTATAATCCTGTTTCGCCTCATCCCTCCCTTTGCAGCGGGATGGGGCGATCTTCATAATAATGATCCCTAGAATTAATTTTGTTTAAATATTTACATAATTTATTAAACAAACCGTTCCATGGGTTGTTTTAAAGGTCAATAAAAACTAAAATACAACGCCATGAAAACACTCAAATCAATTATCCTAATTGCCGTGATCGGATTGTTTGCCTTCTCAAACAATGCCTATGCACAATGCGAAAGCTACTCCAGCAAAACGCAGAATATAGTTGACCTGGCCGGATCATCCGATGATCTGAGCACGCTGGTGGCAGCAGTAAAAGCTGGTGACCTGGTGAAAACCCTCCAGGGCGATGGCCCCTTCACCGTCTTCGCCCCCACCAACGCAGCCTTTGAGGCCCTGCCGAAGGGCACCCTGGAATCCCTGTTGAAACCGGAAAACAAAGACAAACTGGTTCAAATCCTGACCTATCATGTAGTTGCGGGCAAGGTAAAATCTACCGATCTGCAAGATGGTATGATGGCCGAAACGGTTCAGGGAAAAAAGATCAAGATCAAGATCTCCGGCAGCAAAGTCAACATCAACGAAGCCAGTGTAGCCACCGCCGATCTGATGGCTTCCAATGGCGTGGTGCATGTCATCGATAAAGTCATCCTGCCCCCTGAAAAATGATCCACAGCATCTAAGCAATCAAAAAAGAGGAGATCAACAAGACGTGATCTCCTCTTTTTTTAAATGGCAGCCATGTCCGATTCCTTTGATATCAGAAAAGAAGTACACCTTTAGTCAGGAAACCAGCAGCATCTAAATGAACCATACATAGCCGGAGCGACCCTGTCCATCGTTCAGGATGGCAGATTCTTCTGCACAAAAGGCCATCAAAAACCTTCCGTGAAATTTTCCTAAAAGTATAAATTTTGTGGTTATTTTACCAATGTTGAAACTGATTCCATCACATTTAAAATCAATTTTAAAGTTCATTAAATCTCGTCAAAAAACAGTAAAATTGCAGTTCGGTTACCAGCCTGTTTGGCAAAGATATCACAGCAGATGAACGCATGAATATTTAGCCGAATCAGGTGATTGTATCCAGTTTTTGACAGTGGAAAAAAATAAGGGGGGGGGGTATAAGATTAGAAAACAAAACTCCAATGAAATCGTTAAATTTGTTTAAGGAAAGGGAGTTAACCATGAACAAAATTAAGGACACACTGAAATTAAGCGTTGAAGAAAGAATTCAACTTGTCCAGAGTATTTGGGACAGTGTTGCTGCTGAAGCTGAAGCCTGAATATTTTGTCCCCATAAAATTGCGTTGGACCGATAGTGTGGGTGTTGGCCTGAAGTTAGGTACCCAGGGCGGGACTTGAACCCGCACAGCCATTGCTGGCCATTGGATTTTAAGTCCAACGCGTCTACCAGTTCCGCCACCTGGGCACAAAAAAAAGAGCGAGAAACGGGACTCGAACCCGCGACCCCAACCTTGGCAAGGTTGTGCTCTACCAACTGAGCTATTCTCGCTTATTGTTTTGTTTTCAATTTCTGTAAGAACGTCTTCCTGCTTGCTCAACGATGAGGTCCATATCCATCGTATTTTGCGCATGCAAATATATCGATTTTTTTAATTCTGCAAAAACAAAAAACATTTTTTTTGCACCCGCCTCATTTCCCATGCAACAGGTCATCGAGATGATCTATACGCTGTCCGTTGTGGTTATATACATCCAGCTGCATCCGCCCATCGATGAACCGGATCAGGGTATAATTGAACTGGGAACTATAGAGAGCCACATCATCCGACCAGGGGGCCTGTTCCTGGGCATAATAAGGGGCACCTCCTCCACCGCTGGTGATATGCCAGGTGGGATAGACAAACGAACGGTTGGGCGATACCTTTTCCAGCCTGCCATCACCATCGGTGTCATCGTCCATAATCCCTACCGGGGTGTCGTTGTCGATCAGGGTACGGTGGTAGCCATGCTCGTCGGAGGTCAGCACAGCCGCTACTTTCTTCGAACGGCTGACGGCACGCCACAGCTTATTACGCACCTCTATGATGCCGTCCTCTTCTGGTATCAGCCGGCCTCCATGATCGGTATAGGCACGGATGTTGTTGTTGCCCCCGTACCACATGGCATCGCCCACATGTCCGCCGTTGGGAAACACCGGCTCCTGGGCAAACATGAGTATAGCTTTGACCGAGGGATCCTGATCGCCCTGTTGGATCTGCCTGATGATCCACCTGAGCTGATCGGGCATGATGTAACCTTCCGGAGAACCGCCATACTGATTGACCAGGTGGTTGCTGGTGAACCAGTAATTGTTGTTGAAGGCGATAATCTTGACCGGTCCGTACTGGAATGCATATACTTCCTCCTTATAGGAGGGCCGGCGGATATCCTCGGGAGAGGGTCCGTTTTTGGGCAAGACAAATTCCTCGGCGAAGATGGCCTCGGCACTTTGATGGTAGGGGAACTTGTCCATCATCACAAACTTATCTTCCCCTCCATAGGCGTTCAAAAGGGATTCATGGTTGCCCTGAGCCGGGTAGAGCGCACGCGAATGGGCAAAGCCTTCCATGGCCTGCTTCCAGGCTTTCAGCTGGGTTCGGAAATCACCCACATCGGTAGTGTACCCGTTCACCAGGTCGCCTCCAAACAAAAAGATCTCCGCGCCTCGCCGGTAGGCATCGTCGGCCAGGCGGCGAAGGATATAACGGTTCACACCCATAAAAGTGTGCTCACCCCCTCCTACTCCTTCCCGGCTGTCTCCGGTATAGGCTATGGTGACGTTGCCCTGTCCTCTCCGGGGGGCTGTCTTAAACGAATAGACAGAAGATCGGGTCTCTCCGCTTTGCACATAATACTTGTAACGCGTATCGTGGCGCAAACCGGTGATCTCGATCTGGTGGTCCCGGAGATCATCGGCGCGATGGGCGTATTCATCCACCCCTTTTACCACCACCTTGCCGCCGGATGGCTGCATTGTCTCCCAGGAGATGGTGACACCAGTCCCGCTGGGATCACCGTCGTCGCTGCGCAGCAGATTGACAAAGGGCCCTTCGGAGATCGTAGTGACCAGCCGGAATCGCCCATCTTCCCTTTTGAAGTAAACCAGGATATCACGAAAACCGTGATGGTGCACATCATCCCGGTTCTTTTCCCACAGGTCGATCCGCACCGCCACGGCAGCCTGCGTCACAGAGCTATCCACCCATTCATTGGCGTCGTACTTGTCTTCAAAGAACCGGGCAATGGGTATCAACCCCCTGCCCTCCTTCAAAGATGAGTGCAGGCGATAACGCCGGTCGTGCAGATCCGATTCATGCTCCTCGTAAGGATACGGCCCGCTGTAAATTTTACCCTGCAAGGCGGGATTACCGAAATCCAGGAACAGCCCCTTTTCATTGCCTTCTTTTTGCAGGGCCTCGTAAACCTGATCCAGGGTGATCTCGTTGGTCATACCGACCGACCGCCGGGGCAGATCGGGCTTCTTTACCGGCAAATCCTGTCCGTATGACGATGAAAATTGAAAGAGAAAAAAGAACAGTATGATCGACGCAAACCTGATAGACTCCCTCATAATACAAAACTTTTCAATTAACAAATAAAAATGGCAAATGAATTCTTATAATCAACAATCAAAATATAAAATGGTTAAATGGTCTAATTGTTCCATATGTTCTATTGTTCTATTGTTCTATTGTTGGAAGAGCCTATAAATCAATAATAACCATTTAACCATTCAACCATCCAACAATTTAACAATTGGACAATTCAACAATTCTCCTCTTCCTAAGCCTAAGCTTCAGCCTTAGCCTCTTCCTTAGCCTCATTTACGCATTATCCTCATAAAGAGGCAACTCCACATAGAACGTCGTTCCTACACCGGATTCAGTCTCGTAGGTGATCTTTCCGCCCAGGTCTTCGATGATCTTACGGGTGATGGCCAGGCCCATGCCCATGCCGCCGGATTTGGTGGTGAAATTGGGTCTGAACAGCTTGCCGTCGAGGTGCTCGGGAATCCCTGACCCATTGTCCGAGATGGTCACCACAGCCTTGTCGTCTTTCCGGTAAAAGCCCAGGATAACTTCACCCTGGCGCTGGGAGGGAATGGACTGAACGGCGTTTTTGACCAGGTTGCTCAGCGCCCGGGATATCTGGTCGGGATCGGCATACACCAGGATATCCTCCTGCTGATCATTTTCGCGGGTGATCCGCACATTTTCCGTATGCTCGAAAAGCCCGACCGTCTGCTCGATGGCCTTCTGCAGGCTGAGCTTCACATTCCGGGCCCGGGGCATCTTGGCAAAGTTGGAGAACTCCGAGGCGATCTGCGAGAGGGTATTGATCTGATTGATCATTGAATCGGCAAACTGCTGCATCCGCTGGTCAAAATTCTCCACCCTGTCGTCCCAGGCCCGTTTCAGGTACTGTACCTTCAGCTTCATGGGCGTCAGGGGGTTCTTGATCTCATGAGCGATCTGCTTGGCCATCTCCCGCCAGGCCGTCTCACGTTCCGACTGAGCCAGCTTTTCAGCGTTTGCCTCCAGCTCTTCGATCATACGGTTGTATTCGCTCACCAGTTCTCCGATCTCATCATGGCTCTTATAATCGATCTTCTCGTTGGTCTTGTCCAGTCCCAGGTGGCCGATCTTCTGACGGATCAGCCGCAAGGGCTCAGTGATGGTGTTCGACACCAGCACCGCCACCACCGTTCCCAGTATGATCAGAAAAACATAGATGTTGATCATCACCATCACGATGGTATAGATCTCCTTCTGCAAAGCCTTCTGCCTGGTGAAATAGGGGATGTTCAGATAGGCCAGCTTCTCCTTGTTATCGTTGTAAAAGGGCACATAGGCTGAGTGATAGCTCATATTCCCGATCGTCTCATCGTGGATATATTGAGGCTGCTGCTCAATGGCCAGCTGATAATAGGCCTCGGGATCCATGCGGGTGCTGACCAGATCCTTCTCAAACACCTGTGAACGTGATGAAGCCAGCAGCCGTCCGTTGAGGTCATACAGGTTCATGTCCACGTAGAAAACATTGGAAAACTTGGTAAGCAGGTGGGTGATGTAATCCTGGTAATCACCCGTAAGCACAGGTTCGCTGCCCAGCTTATCCTCCAGCTCCACGATCACCGATTCCAGCTTCTCCCGGATGTTGTCCTTATGCTGCTGGCGGAACTGATTGGAGGTATAGTACACCGTACCGAAACCCACTGCAAACAAGGAAAGGATCAGGATCAGGATGATAGAAAGCTTGATCTTGTTCTTGAAGTTGTAATTAAAACGGGTGATGTTTTCCGGCAAACCGGATATGAAAATGAAAAGCAGTGTGGCCAGATAGAAGAAAGCAAACAGATACGAGAACTGGGCCAGCACATCGGCAAATCCCCGAGCGGGTTTGCTGATGATGATCACCGTCTCGTCATCCTGGTAATGTACCAGGTGGCTGTAATCGTTGTGGCTCTTATATTTGTCCTGGCCCTGGGTCCTGAATGGCGGAGTGAGGGTCATGGGATAGGAATATTCACCAGAACGCCTGATCAATTGATCATATTGATATTTGGCATAGGAATACTCCTCGAGCGGCCCGGGGCCGGATAGGTCCTTATCGAGCAGCAGCTCAGGGTAACCCAGTTGGCTCTCGGTAAGCCTTGAATCCAATGAAATGTAAAGGGTGCTTTCCTGGTTTTTGTCTTCCTGGTGATAGGGAAAAACCCCGATATAACTGATGCGTCCGCTCAGGTTATCCAGGAAATAAAACCGGCTGTTCGGCAGGGGTAAGCCTTCATCCTGGATCATCCGGTCGAAAAAACTATAGCAATGGTGCTGTTCGGTACGGTTGTCCATGACCACGCTCAGATCATCATCCGAGGAACATACCGAGATCTGCAGATCATATTTGGCGAAATAACCGCCGAAATATTCGGTTAACAGGTAATCCAGAATCTGGCGTTCGTTCTCCAGGTAGTTGATCATCCATTGGGATATCGTTGAATCCTTTGCAATTGCGTCCTCCCGCCTTCTCAATAGCAGCTCGCCCACCCGGTCGCGCTCACCTTCCAGGTTGGAAACCAATATCTGTCGCTTATCCCGTTCCTTCTCCTGTGTCTTATCATGGATCAGCCAAACCGAAAAGAGCACCGCCAGCAAAATGATACCCATCAGCCGGGGATAGGAATAGGGTGTATCGGTAAAAACGATCAGGGCCACCACCAGATGGCTTAAATAAAAGAAGGCCACCACATACCAGCGTATTGTCACATCCTGTCCTAAGATGATTAGCAGGATCAACAGTGACAGGGGCAGGAAAACAGCCAGGAATCCTTTCAAATTCACCTGGTTCCGGATCTTATGCATAAAAAAATCCAGCCAGATGAAATACAGGGAAAGCATGATGAAGATGGCCAGCAGAACCAGTATGCCATTGGGCTTGAGATCGAAGAAACGGTAGAAATCAAAGGAGAAGCTGGAATTAAAGATCAGAGAATCGAATAGATGGTAAAGCAGGGCAAAAAAGCCGATGGTAAGCAAAGAACAACCTGCAGGAGCTAAAAACCGGCTACTCCTGTTCATCCTCCATTGTACCAGGTTGGCCTTGAAATATTTCACCACCATCCAGAGTATAAACCAAAGAAAGATCATATGCAGCAGCATGTCGCCCAGGTTGGGATTGACGGTGGAGGAGGCATAAAAAGTTGGATCAAAAACACCAAGCTGATAAAGGTTCCCCGGGAACTGAAACCGGAGCATGGCCCATCTTACGGCAACAAGGAAAACAACAAGGAAACCCAGATACAACATTTTCTTTTGTCGCGCAGCCCAGAGCCTGAAACCCCGGGCAAGGGCCAGGAGAAGAAAAAGCAGCGAGACCAGGAAAAATGCTACTGAAACATAATAGCCCGGTGTCTTCCCCAATTTATATACAGAAGGGGTCAATGAAAGCAGGTAGGTGCCATCCGAATCGTTTATGGCCATCCCTTCAGCAGGATCTTTCACAATGCTGACTGTCCCGGGAAGGCCAAAATCTCGCTGAAAGACGTTATGCAGATACTGGTTTTCATACGAATAAGCTTTGCGGATAAGCTCTACCCCCATCACCCGGAAACTGTCGCATCGCATCTGTTTGATGTAATACCATCCATTGCCCAGTTGGGCTACGGTTTCATTTTTCAGGGTATCCACCTCAGGCAGCGGGATGCTGTTCACACTCCAGTACCTGAGTTGATGCGAGCCATAGATGAAGAAAGCCAGGCCCCTGTCCTGAAAGAGTTTCGAGGCACCCTCATAAATATCGGTACCCAGCCCGTCGATGCCATGCTGTTGGATGGAATCGCGAAAACCCTCCATATAACCCTCCATCATACGTTTCTTCTTCAGATGAATCTGCTCGAAGGCCGAAGCATCTATCCGGCGGGTGTTATTGGGGCTGTAATGGTGATCCAGGAAAAGACTCAGGGCAAAAAACAGGACAAACGCGCCCAAATAAATGAATATGCTTCGCATGGCGGTCATTTTAGTTTAATAATCTTTCATCCTCCATGATGGTAGGGTTCACCATTGAGGATGGTGAAAGCGCGGTAGAGCTGTTCAGCGAACATCACCCTTACCACCTGATGGGACATGGTCATCTTTGAGAGCGATATCATCCCGGAGGCTTCCTGGCGCAGACCTTCGGCAAAACCATAGGCACCACCGATAACAAAGACCAAATGCTGAATACCCGAGCTCATCTGTTTCTGCATCCACCGGGCAAAGTCTTCCGAAGGTCGCTGCCGGCCCTTTTCATCCAACAACACAACACGGGCGCCCGTGGGCAAGGCTTTTCGGATGCTTTGAGCCTCCTTTTGCTGAATTTCCCTGATGGATAGTTTAGGAGAGCTTTTTGCCGGCGACACCTCCGATATCCGGAATGGAACATACCGGTTGATGCGCTTCTCGTAATCATTCAGCGCCTCCTGAACATACTTTTCTTTGTTCTTTCCTACCACCAGCAAGGTTATCTTCATAGCAACCTACTACGTTTTGAAATCGCCGCTACCCAAAATTACGAAGAAAAATACGGCAATCCATACCAATCGCCTAATTTAACGGTTCCTGTTTTTATATTCATGAAAATAATGCTATCTTGGTAGCCAGTTTCCCTTTTTATGGTTCAATTTTTGCAACCATTACAAAAACATTATATCATGAATGTATATACAAAAATAATACCCATTCTTCTGATTGGGACACTATTTTTAAGAGGGGGAGCGACAGGGTATCAGGAGGAGATACCCCGTGATATTGCCATTGCCTTCAAGGTGGGCACAGCCAAAGAACTGGCCCGCTTCTTCAACAACAACCTGGAGCTGGCTGTGGGTGAGAAGGAAGATGTATACAGCAAATCACAGGCAGAGCGGATCATGGACAACTTCTTCGTCAACCATCCTCCCAGGAGCTTTAAGTTCATCCATCAGGGAGGAAAAGAAACCGCGCGATATGCCATTGGCAAGCTGGTGACCTTCAACGGGGAATTTCGGGTGTATATGCTGCTGAAGCAGAAGAACGGACAATCATTGATCCATCAACTGCGCATCGAAAATGAGATTGAATAAAGACGAGCATCTGGATCAAATACTCGAGCTGGCCATTGAAGAAGACATCGGGGACGGCGATCACAGTTCCCTGGCCTGCATACCTTCCAAAAAGAAAGGCACCTCACATTTGTTGATCAAGCAACCCGGTATCCTGGCCGGGGTGGAAGCAGCCCAAACCATCTTCCGCAAGATCGACCCCCGCCTGAAGACCCAACTTTTTATTGCCGACGGAGCCCCTGTCATTCAGGGCGACATCGCCTTCCAGGTGGAAGGACGCGTGCAGAGCATCCTGCGGGCTGAGCGACTGGTGCTGAATGTGATGCAGCGCATGAGCGGCATAGCCACACAAACCAAACGCTATGCCGACCGGCTGGAAGGCCTGCCCACCCGCGTGCTGGATACCCGCAAGACCACCCCTGGCCTCCGGAGCCTCGAGAAAAGAGCGGTAGAGCTCGGCGGGGGAACCAACCACCGGATGGGCTTGTACGACATGATTATGCTCAAGGACAACCACATCGATTTTGCCGGAGGCATCTCCCAGGCCATCCGCAAGACCCTCAAATACCTCCAGAAAAAAGAGCAGAGCCTGCTGATCGAAGTAGAAGTGCGCAACCTGGATGAAGTACAGGAAGTGTTGGATACCGGAGGGGTCGACCGCATCCTGCTCGACAACTTTACCCCGGAAGATACCCGCAAAGCCGTGAAGATGATCGACGGAGCCTTTGAAACCGAGTCTTCGGGAGGCATCACCCTGGAAACCATCCGCGACTATGCTGAATGCGGGGTGGATTATGTATCCGTCGGGGCCCTTACCCACCATATATACAGCCTCGACATGAGTCTGAAAGCTGTTAAATGATGAACATTCCAAAAATCTTATTATTTTTACCACCTCTCAAACATCCATTCAACTGCTAGATCAGGCAAAACATGGAGGGCAGCATCAAGATCCGCACTGCGACGGAACACATTAAGAAAAAGGCAAAAAATGTCAGTCTGCCGGGGTTATATGGCATCCCCCTGTATGATGTGATCAAATTTTTCATGGAAGGCATCCGCAACGGAGCCCTGACTACCCGGGCTTCCTCGGTGGCCTTCAACTTCGTGCTGGCCATGTTCCCGGCCACCATCTTCCTGTTCACCCTCATCCCCTATATCCCCATCAACAATTTCCAGAATGAGCTGCTGGCCGTATTCGAAAATATCCTGCCCAAAACAGCTTTTCATTTTCTGGAGTCGACCCTGGTGGATCTGGTGATGCGTAAGAACTGGGGACTGCTCTCTTTCGGAGCACTGGCCAGTTTGTTCTTCTCGATGAATGGCATTCATGCACTGATCGAGGGGTTTAACTCCAGTCACCATTACGTGGAGACACGCAGCTGGCTTACCCAGCGACTCATATCCATCGCCCTGGTTTTCATACTTTTTTCCCTGATCACCTCGGCTACCGTCCTGATCATCTCCAGCCGTACCGTTTTGAACATGATGGTTGAACAAAACATCCTGGAATATGGTATCACCTATTACCTGATCATGATTGGAAAATGGGTCATCATCATTGGCTTTCACCTGGTGGCCATATCGTTTCTTTATTACCTGGCCCCAGCCAAAAGGCCGCGCTGGCGATTTGTATCGCCGGGTGCCATTATAGCCACGATGCTGTCGATCCTGGCTTCCCTGATCTTTTCCCTGTTCATCAACAATTTCGGTCAGCTGAACAAATTGTACGGGTCGATTGGAACGATGATGATCATCATGATATGGACCTATTTCAATTCGCTGGCCCTGATCATCGGCTTTGAGCTGAATGCCAGCATCAACAGCGCCCAGATCAGGTCGGACAACGGAGCACACAACCCATAATAACATAACGTGAAAAACGATCTGTCCCAAATACGCAAGGAATACTCACAGCGGTCCCTTTCCCGGGATGCTGTTTTGGAGGATCCCCTGAAGCAGCTGCAGCAATGGCTGGATGAGGCCATACGCTCGGAAGTGATGGAGCCCACGGCCATGACTCTTGCCACGGTCAACAACCAGGGCAGGCCTTCAGCCCGGACGGTTCTGCTGAAGGAGTTTACCGAAGCAGGGGTGGTGTTGTACACCAATTACAACAGCAGAAAAGCCCGGCAACTTGTGATCCGGCCCTTCGCGGCCCTGGTATTATTCTGGCCGGAGCTGGAACGACAGGTGCGCCTGGAAGGACGGGTAAAGAAAGTCGGCCCGGAACAATCCGACAGATATTTCCTCTCGCGGCCCTATAAGAGCCAGCTCGGTGCATGGGTTTCCAACCAGAGCCAAGTGATCCCCGACCGCACCTACCTGGAAAAAAAGATGGAAAAAATATCGAAAAGATTTAAACATCAACCCATGCACCGACCGGCACACTGGGGTGGTTACCAACTTCTCCCTGACCGGGTAGAATTCTGGCAAGGCAGGAGAAGCCGTCTGCACGACCGCATCGAATATCTTAAGGAGACCCAAAGCTGGATGATCCGGCGCCTGGCTCCCTAAAAGGTTCATAAAAAAGGGATCTCTTACCCCTCTTCCCTGCGGCATATCCCTGCATAGGGACACAGGCGGCAGGCATTGCGGTCGTCGGTCTGCCCAAAGGGGATCGACGGATCAAACAATCGACGCAGGGCTTGCTGCATCCCCTCCTCCAGCTCCGCTGCCAACGGCCCATAGGTGATAGGCGTTTTGCCCATCTTCAGCCGGTAATCAAATCCATCTTGATATATCTCCCGGAAATAATACAAGCCGGGTATCAAGGGCCTGCCGGGCTGATGCTGCTGATCGTACAAACGGGCATATATCAGAGCCTGCAGGGCATCATGTTGTCCCTTGCCATCAAACAAAGATGGGATGTCCGGAAAGCTTCCCTTCGACTGGCCGGTCTTATAATCGATGATCCGTATGCCCCCCTCCTGCTCATCCACCCGGTCGATGGTACCGGCCAGGAGAACCTGTTTCTGCTCTCCCCCGGCTTCAAAGGTCAGCGATCCCTCACAGGGCACCTCCAGGCCCAGGGGTCGGAAAGGGGCAAAGCGCTGCTCGGCACGCATCAGTTGACGGACGTATTGCAGGATGATGTCTTTGACCAGCAGGTTTTTTCCGGATAGCTCCAGGGCCTGATCGGCAGGATAATCAGAAAAATACTCCTTCCGGAAGGCATCCACCACATGCTTTTCCAGGGCCCCGGCATCTTTTTCCAGCTCTCTGAGCTCCCGGCGGTCGATCCATTGGCCGGAACGGGCATAGGGCCCGTAGATGCGCTCGAGGGTGTTGTGCAGCAACAAACCAAAAAGCGGCAGGTCCACATCTTCGGTCACCTCCTCCGGTTCCTTCAAACCGGCCAGGTAACGGAAATAAAACCTCAACGGACAAACCAGGTAATTCTTCAAAGCACTTGGAGAAAGGGTGCGTCTTCCTCCTTTCAGGGTATTATACCGTTCCAGCTGTTCCATCACACCTGGTGTTTTGGCTATCTCAATGGTCTTCTCCCCGGGTATGCCCAGCCCGGAGACCACCGTCTCCTGACGTACGGCCTGCCCGGACTCGAAAAGCAACTGATGCATGAAACGACTCCTCTCACCGGTTTTCAGCCCGTCGGTGCTGGAGTTGTAAACCAGCGTCACCCGCCGGGCCCTCTGGATAAGCCGGTAGAAATAGTAGGCATAGATGGCATCATGATGCTCATGGGTAGGCAGTCCAAAACCCTTCCGCAGGTTATAGGGTATAAAAGAAGGTGAAGACTCCGCAGTGGGAAAGACGCCCTCATTCATGGAAAGGATGATCAGGTTTTCGAAATCCAGGGCCCGTGTCTCCAGGATTCCCATCACCTGCAACCCCGAAAGCGGCTCCCCCTGGAAAGGAATGCTCTGGTTCCTGATCACCCGCTCCAGGATGCGCAGATACGTTTCCGTGCCTACTTCAACCTGCTGTATATCAAAGATCTCTTTGAGCCTTTTGACTGAAAGATATACATGGTAAATGCTTTCCAGTTCCATCCTGAGCGCGTCATCTTCCTGGCCGCTCTTATCCTTCAAAATCCGGTAAAAATGCGCATAGCTCTCCAGAATATAATCGCTTAAAGAACGATACCCCTCCGGCAAAATGAATATCTTCCGGAACAACTCGTGCATATGCAGTTCGCTGGCATCAACGTATATCTTGTTGTGCTTGTGGATGTCCTCATTGAGTTGCGCCACCTGGTTGTTGCTGATGATGCCCATATACTGGTGGTTCAATATGGCCAGCACATCCTGGTAATAAAAAGCCACTCCCCCGGTCTGCTGTCTGGCGTTCTGCTGAAGGCTGATCAGCGAGAGCAACAAGCTGAAAGCGGGGGTAGCGTCCACCGGATAGCCCATGGTGACGTTCACCGAGGTGAGATCATCGGGCAGGCTGTTCAAAACAGGCAGCAACAACTGCTCATCAGGCAGTATGATCGCAGTTTGATCGGGATAACTGGCTTCTCCGGAAGACAGATCACCAAGCAGCCGGGGCAGGATCTTGGCCTGGGCAATGTCGTAGGGGGTATTGATGAATCGTATATCCTTGCCACTGCCCATGCTGTCGTGGATCTTCAGATCGCGGGAAGGAAATTCCCGGAGGTTGGAGCGTAGGAACCGGCCAGCCTCATGCTTCTGCAGGTAATAGTTGTCGTAGTCCCAGTAGAAATCGGCCATCTGCCTGGATTCCAGCTCATGGAAAAGTTTTTTCTCGGCCGGGGTCAGCGCATTGAAACCGATAAAAGCATACTTCTCATGCCCAGGCTCCAGGCTGCCCGCCCCGATCTGATCCGTCACAGAACGGTAGATCTTACCTTCATAGGCATGGCCTTTTTCATCCAGCTGTTGGTTGAAATATAAGTACACGTTATAAAGGATCTCCCAGATGCTGATGAAATCCTGCTGCTCCCGGGAGGGTGAGGGAACCTGGAAGGCACTCCAGAATTGCCGGATGGCCTCGATCTGCTCCTGACTGAGGTAGGAAAAGTGCTCATCGATGGACTTCAGGCTGGCCAGGTTGCGGAACACATCGCGCGGATCCACCAGGTATTTATCGATGTCATCAAAGTCATGCAGCAACATCTCCCCCCAGTGATAAAACTCATCAAACGGCTCCTTCGTCTTTTTCTGCTGCTGGAAGACCTGATGCAGATCGAAGAGCAGAGAAAGGTGATCGGCCTTCTGTAACCCCGACAAATCCTGCATCAGGTCGGAAATGGTATGAATCGAAGGCGACCACACCGGTTGTTTCAATTCATGAGCCAGATAACGCTTGAAGAAAACACCTGCACGCCGGTTGGGAAAGACCAGGCACAGATCGGCCAGTTGATCCCCGTGTTTTGCCAGGATGCTCCGGGCTGTCTCCTGAAGAAAATATTTCATAGACTCGGGCTGTTGTTGCTGTTGATCCTTGATTGTTTGCTGATTGCCGTCATAAAAGGCTTCTTAAAGATTGAAAGGCTGCCGCACATGTTTGCCCTGCCAGGTATCCCATTCCTCCATTCGCTGTTCTATGAGGGTGCGCACCTGATGGGTCCGGATCTCCCCCCAGGTATCCTCTATCAACATCCACGGCGGTACCTCACCCGAAAACCGTTCTATGACAAAGGCCGGATTCAGGCGCTCCATAAAGCGGATAACAAAAGAGATATATTCTTCCAGGCCAAAAAGGCTGAAACGTTCAGGATGTTCATGATACTCTTGGGCCATCACGGTGTTTTTGATGATCTGGAGCTGATGGAACTTAACCGTGTCCAGGGGCAGCCCGGAGAGCATGTCGGCCTCGCGCATCATATCGTCGCGGGTCTCGCCCGGCAGACCAAAAATCAGGTGGGCTCCGGTATGGATACCCTTCTGGGCGGTCTTCTCTATGGCCACGATGGAATCCTCCACCGAATGGCCCCGGTTGATATGCTCCAGGGTTCGGTTGTAAAACGACTCGAGCCCATATTCCAGGATGATATAATAATCTTTCGAGAGCCGGGCGAAATAATCCAGCTTCTCCTCGTCGATGCAATCGGGCCGGGTGCCGATCACCAAACCGATCACTCCCGGATAACTCAAAGCCTGATCATAGATGGTTTTCAGCTCTTCCAGGGGGGCATAGGTATTGGAATATGCCTGGAAATAGGCCAGGTAGCGTCGTGCCCGGCGGTACCTTTTCTTATGAAACTCCATCCCTTCCCGGATCTGCACACTTACATCCTTGGAAGGCTTGCAATAGGCAGGATTGAAAGCATCGTTGTCGCAATAGGTGCATCCCCCGTAACCTTTGGTTCCGTCGCGATTCGGACAGGTAAAACCGGCATCAATGGTGACTTTTTGTACCCGTTCGCCAAAGATCCTCTTGAAGTAATCGCTGTAGGCGTTGAATCGCCTTGTGTTTCCCCAGGGATATACTCCCTCTTTCCTTGTGCTGCTCATCAAACCCGTATCAGTTTTTGTTGATTGATATACCAGATGTATCCCACGAAATTTTCATATCCCATGTTGCTGAGTTGTTTCAGATAATAATTCATTTGTTTGCGGTACTTTTCATCCTCCCGCTCGCCGAACTTGTAATCAACCACTACTGTGGAACCATCCCTGAACATCACCCGGTCGGGGCGATAAGAACGCGCGTTGGGCAGCAGGATCTCCTTTTCTGTATATACCTTCCACTTGCCTGAGAACCAATCTTCAGCCTGACTTTGCCTGATCACCTGAAGGATCTGATCATGCAGCTTGTTCTTTTCCTGACTTGAGATCTTACCTTCCAGGTATACCTTTTCCAATGCACCATCGATATCGTTCAGCGAATGGATGTGTTCAAATACCTGGTGCATCAGGCGACCATAATCGACGGTACCCTGAAAGAGGTCGGTGCTTGGGGAAAAAAATTCACTGTGTTCATAGCGCAGGTGCATGGGAGGCTTGGAGCTGAAAACAGGATAGTGGTCCTGGTACAGCTGGTGCTGCTGCACCCCTTCCTCTTCCTTGCTTTCAGACAGGCTCCCCCACCAAAAGACCATCTTATCGGGATCCCAATAATCCCCCATATTGGTAATAAACGGGGCATCACCTGTTGTGGGGCCCGACAAATGTTCCTGCTGCTGGTAAATGAAATGGATCAGCTCGCCCACATGGGTGATGCCTTTGTCGCTTGCCAGGTGGTTGGGTGTTCCGTCTTTTCTTACCTTGAGGGGGACATAACTGATCAGGGCTTCCTCTGCCCGGGTAAACGCCACATACAGCAGGTTTAGACTATCCACGTATTGATGAAATTGCTCGGTGTAATATTCCCTATAAAACAAGGTATCGGCCAGGGAGCTGCTATAGTGAACCGGCACCACCCCCACTTCGCACAGGGGTTCCTGCCGGGGGGCACACCACAGATAGTTCTTATTCAAACCTGAACCCGGAGCATTCAAAGCCCAGTTGCAAAAAGGCACCAGCACTACTTTAAACTCCAGGCCTTTGGCTTTATGAATGGTGGTGATGCGGATGGCATCGTAGTCCTCCGGCAGCTGTAATTTTTGTTTGGAGGCGTTCAACTCCCACCATTCCAGGAAGGAATTGAGGTCGGAGGCATACCTTTTGGAGAAGTCCAGCACCACCTCCTGAAAAGCCTGAATATAGGGTATCTCGTCCTGCATCGAGGGAATACTGAAAATGCTGATCAGTCTTTCGGTAAGCTCATACAGGGGCATCTTTTTGAGCTCTCCCAGATGATCCATGAATGCTGCGGGAAGGCAATCTCCCGGGCCCTCCCTGCTGTGCCGGTAAAGATCATGTCCCTGCTCCGGGGAAAGGGGCTGGTTCAATACCGATTGCCGGTAAGCATCCTTGATAAATGCCTGGTTGATGGGATCTTCCGGTTTAACCAGGTAACGGAACAAGGCAACCAGGAGCTTCACGCTCTCGGCACGCATCACATAAAGAGAATCGTTGGAAATAAAGTCATATCGGTAAGGGCTATTTGCACCGGCTTGATTTTGCTGGTTGGTCAGGGCATCGGCTATCTCCTGCCCCTCCCGGTTGGTCCGTACCATGATGGCCATATCCGAAAGACGATAACCCTGGTCCTGTAACATCTCCACATCTCTTATCATGCTTTGCCGGCTTTCTTCCCTGGCCTCCGCTTCTTTCTGATGAAAATGGGTAAAAAAACGGGTGAAGACCATGCCCCCCGTTCTCTCCTGAGGCATCTTCTGACGTACATCCCGGTATGCATCCAGCAATTTGTCGCTGTAGGGGTTGTCTATGCCCAGCTGTTCCATCTCCTGATCATACTGATGCTGAAGGATCACCGGGGCATAATGGAAAAGGGTATTGTTGAAGGCCACCACATTCCTGCGGCTTCGCCAGTTAAAATCCAGTGAAACGCTTTGCGCGGAGGATTGAAACTCCCGGTATACCTCATCCTGCAGGATCTTCCAGTCGCCATTGCGCCACCGGTATATGGACTGTTTCACATCTCCCACCATCAGGTTGTATCTGCTTTGGGCCAGGCTGTTATGTATCAGCGGACGGAAATTGTCCCACTGAAACCGGGAGGTATCCTGAAACTCATCGATCATGAAATGATGGTATATGCTGCCGGTTTTCTCATATACAAAGGGTGCTTCGTTGCCGGCAATGATGCGGCGTAGCAAATCTCCGGCATCGGCGATCAGGAAAATGTTCTTCTCCCGGCAATGGTCATTGACCCGCTGCTGGATATCTACCAACAGACCCAGCACATAGATATTTTTCAGTACCTCTTTAATGGTCAGGTACCGGGGCATGTCTTGCTCCACATAATCGACGACCTGACGGAGCCATCCGTTCAGATGATCCCTCGCCAGGGAGATCACCAGGTCCTTGTTGGCTTTGTCGAGTTTGGGTGAAGGCCATTTTTCGGGATCATCCAATACCTTCATCACATTGGCATTGGGCGAGAGTTTGTCCTGGCGTTTATCATTCAGATAATAAAAATACTGCGCCACCCCCTTACTGGCATATTTGAAAGCCTCCGGGGTGAGCCCGTTTTGTTCCATACGCTCCACTGCCTGGCTACCGTATTGCTGCAAGGTATTTTCAAAGCGAGCCTGTTCACTCCTGAGCTTCTTCACATAAGCAGCAAGCTGGTCCCTGTCGCGCAGCTTTTCATTAACCCCCAGCCGCAGATCTTTGACTTCCTCTTTCATCAGCTCTCCCGCCAGGTTCAGTATCTCATGGCGGAAATTCCAGCTTTTGCCTTCCTGCATGCGCGATTGGGCAAAGTCCACCAGCCATTGCCTCAATTGTTGATCCTCTCCTGTAGCCAATAGCAGATCATCGATCACAAAATTCAGGATCTCGCTCTGGTCGGTCTCCAGGGTGTAGCCTGATTGCAGACCGATCTCCCGGGCAAAAGTACGGAGCACCCGCTGAAAAAACCGGTCGATGGTGCTGACTGAAAAACGGCTGTAGTCATGCAAGATGCGATGCAGGATGTCACCAGCCCGCTGTTGTACCTGGTGTCCATCCATCCCAAACCGGTCCTGAAGCATATCGTAATATCCCGATTCCGCTCCATTGGCCAACCGGTTCAATTCATAAAGAATGCGATGTTTCATCTCACCGGTCGCCTTGTTGGTGAAGGTAACGGCCAGGATGTTCCTGTAAAGGCCCGGACTCCGAAAAAGCAACAGCAGATACTCGCCGGTCAGTTTGAAAGTCTTGCCCGAACCGGCCGATGCCTTATATATGGTAAGACCACTCATAGATTGATGCTTTAGAGTGGTAAAGGTAATACATTTTTGGGGAGGCAAACCGATAGAAAAACTCATGTGGTAAATCAGCATACATGGCAAACAAAACCCCGCCCGGCAGCTGCCAGGCGGGGCATGGAAAAATTAGAGTTCATCTTAAACCTAAACCTAAAACTAAACCCTAAACCCTAAACCCTAAATTTCAAATTTTCCAAAACTTCTGATCAACCATCCAGTCTTCAATGGCGTTCAAATTTCTTTGCTCACGGATCTCAAAATGCTCTTTGTCAAGCATCCAGCTCTCTAACTCATCCAACTCAAGTTCTTCAAGGGTTTTAAACTCATCCCGGTCGGTCATCCAGGGCTCCATCACGATGGCATTTGCGAATGATGTCGGTCTGACCTTAAAGGGAGTTTGAGTCATCCAGTCTTCCAGGGTGATGGTTTCCATCATGTAACTCTCTACATCACCCTGCCCGGCAGTACAGTTCTCATCATTGACCATTGCAGCAGAGGCTGTCAAAGAAAATATTCCTAATATTGTGGTAAAGGTCATTAAACGAACGACTTTGAGGAATTTTTGTGCTTTCATATATTTTATCTCCTTTTTATTGTTTAACAATCGAAGCGCTAAGGTACGCCAAAAAAATGATTTTTTTAATTTAGACTTAATTTAAATAATATGATTTAAATCATATTTTCCCTATTTGCTTCTCGGTGTATCCAACAAGGAAGTCATCAAATTGTTTAATAAATTTATAATAAAGTTAAACAAGTTGGCTCAAAAGAACGGCCCCCGAGGTTTTAAATAACTGTAATTCAGTGTTATAGATACCACATTTTCAAAAAATCAATAATAAATAGGGGGAAATCATTAACTTTGTCTCTATACACACGTTAAAAACTCAGAAACCAAAAACAGAACCCATGAATACATTCAAGAAAAGCCTCTTCCTCTTTTGGCTCATATGCACCCCAATTTTATTGATCGCTCAGGAACAGCATCAGGATGGATACGAGATAGATGTTCAAATCGATGGGCTCAGCCAGTCTGATCTCTATCTGGGCTTTCACTATGGCAGCCGGCAGTTCATCAAGGACACCATACGCCTGGATGAAAATGGCCATGGCACCTTTAAAGGCAACAAGGATCTGGATCAGGGCATATACCTGATGATCACCCCGGCCAAGAAATATTTTGAGGTTCTGATCGGCAAGGATCAGCATTTTTCTGTCTCCACCCATGCAAAGGACCTGGTCCACACCTTACGTTTTGAAGGTTCGCAGATCAATCAGGCTTTTACTGAATATCAGCAATTCATGATGGTGCAGACTCAAAGGAAGAATGCCCTTCAGAAGAAGCTTCAGTCGAACAGCGGCAGCGATTCCACTGATATATGGAGAGAGCAGCTGAACGAGCTAAACCGGCAGGTTGAAGGCAAGTGGAAGACGATTGCACAGAACCATAAGGGCTCGATCCTGGCCACCATCATCCGGGCCATGAAAAATCCGGAGGTCCCGGACTTCAATATACCCGAGTCGGCCGATAACAAGGATTCCATCAGATGGACCAGGAGGTACCGCTATTACAAAGATCATTTTTTTGACAACCTCGACCTGTCTGACTCCCGGCTGGTTCGTACCCCCATCTTCCACAACAAGATCGATCATTATTTCAACAACATCCTGCGCCAACAGCCCGATTCCATTATCAAACAGATTGAATGGGTTGTGGACCAAACCCGCGGCAGTGAGGAGAACTTTCAGTATGTGGTGCGGTACCTGCTGAACCATTATCAGAAGAGCAACATCATGGGCATGGACAAGGTCTTTGTTTATGTGGCCGAGAATTATTACCTCAACGGTGATGCGGACTGGGTGGATACGGCTACCCTCACGAGGATACGCGACCGGGTACAAAAGATCAAACCCAACCTGATAGGCAAGCAGGCTCCCAGGTTACAGATGTCATCGCTGGGTGGGGAAAAATACAACCTATATGATACGGACAGCCAGTATACCGTGCTGTACTTCTGGGAACCCTCATGCGGCCATTGTAAGGAGGTAACCCCGAAGATCTATGACCTTTATGAGAAATACAACCGCGACCAGTTTCAGGTCTTTGCCGTTTATACCCAGGGCGACCGCAAAGAGTGGAAAGAATACGTGAACAAAAACGATATGGACTGGATCAATGTTTACGATCCCGGCCACAGCAGCAACTTCCGTGGAAAATTTGACGTCTATAGCACCCCAACGATCTACCTGCTGGATAAAAACAAGACCATCATCGCCAAGCGCATCGGCCACGAAACGCTGAAAAAAATGCTCCAGCAGAAGCTTGGAGACTAAAACGTTCCACAAACTTTCAACGATTAACGTAATCTTCGATCGCTCTGTAGATCTGTTTTTGGATTCTGGTGCGCACATCGCCGCTTACCAGCTTCAGGTTATCCTGATCGGGGTGGATGCGGTTGGATAAAAACACGTACACAACCTCTTCTTCCGGATCAGCCCAGCCAATGGTCCCGGTGAATCCGGTGTGGCCGAAGCTCTTTTCGGAGATACCGGAGCAGGTGGGTCCCGGCTTGTCATCTTCTGTCACGGGCTTGTCGAAGCCCAACGCCCGGCGGTTGCCATTCTCCTCGAGGAAAGGGCTTTGGGTGAATAATTGAATGGTTGAATCCCGGAAATACTTCTTACCCCCGTAATAACCTCCATTGAGGTACATCTGCATGATCTTGGCCAGATCATTGGCATTGGAGAACACTCCCGCATGACCGCAAACACCCCCTAACATCGCCGTTCCCGGATCATGTACATACCCCCGCAATAATTCCCTGCGAAAGGCCATATCGTTCTCAGTGGGTACGATCCTTCCCGGCTGAAAGCGCTGAAGCGGCAGGAAACCTGTATAGCTGGCACTCAGAGGGGCGTAAAAACGCTCCCTTACGTAGTCCTCCAAAGGAGTATCGGTGATCTTCTCAATCATCCGGAAAAAATAATAATAGCCCAGATCGCTGTATACATAATCCTTGTCCTCCAGCAATTCCGACTGATCGATCCAGTGGAAGATGCTGTCGGTATAGGCTTCCTTCATATAAAGGCTTTTCGAAACCTGTATGGGGAAACTGTCGGAGGGCCTGTGGGCAAAAACTCCATCCTTGTATCCTATGTTCCGGGCCATAAAGGAATGGTTCCCCAGCTTATAGGGATAATCCGGAGAGAATTCGGTATCCAGCAGCTCATGGTCAGGATAAAGGGGCTCCAGGGTATTATAATAAAAGGGGATCCAGCTTTTAAGGCTGGCCTGGTGGGTGAGTACATCGCGTATCACCAGGTCACCTTTATTGGTGGTATCCAGTTGGGGCAGGTAATGATCCAGCGTTTGATCAAGCCGGATTGTATCCTGATCGTACAGATGCATCAGCGAAGGTAGGGAGGCCATGATCTTGGTAAGGGATGCCACGTCGTAGAGATCATTCCATCTGACAGGCTGTCTTTTCAGATAGGTATGATGGCCAAAGGAACGGTGGTAGACCACCTTGCCCCTGCGGGCTATAAGCACCTGGCAGCCCGGAGTAGCCTGTGAATCAATGGCTGATGAAACGATGGTGTCGATCCTGTTAAGCCGGGAAGTACTCATACCCACCGACTCGGGCAAGCCATAACTGAGCCGGCTGAGACTTTCTTTTGCTATGCCGTGGCCGGCCTGAAGGGAATCACCCACCTTAACCGGCAACCGCCCCTGAAGCGGGATGGCACCGAAAAGAGCCTGAGCCGCCTTTTGCTGGGTGACCGGATCATCATTGTACCCGTTCAACAAAGCATAGGAGCGTTTACCATCCTGCAGATATTGAAGGGCATAGGGATTGGCAAAATTCACCAGCAACAGGGAGTGGCGTCGACTCAGCTGTTGCAGCCACGGCAGGTATTCCTGCTTAAAGCCATAGCGCCGGGAAGGTATATGATGGGTGCCATGCACAGAAACCACTATGAAATCATAACCGCTGAGCTCCTCAGCAAACACCTCCGGATCATCCCCATCCTCATAATGGTAATGCCGAACCGGCGTATAACGGTCCATGGCCTTCTGGAAAGGCGTGACCTGGCCACTTCCCAGGGCCAGGCTGGCAATATTGAGGGTGTCAGGCCGCTTCAACGGAATCCTATCTGAAGGATCCTCCACCAGGGTCAGGGCGTGATCCATTAGCTTGTTCCTCAACACCTTATATCGATTCTGATTGAGGTCTTCTATAAGATTCTCCCGGGGAACAGGCGTCACATCCATATCAGCATCCCGGGAGCAGGATAGGGTATCCATCCCGGCCCAATATTTGAAAGCAAGAATTTTCCGGCAGCTCTGGTTGATCTGTTCTTCTGATATATCACCCCGCCTCACCTGCCTCTTAATATAAGAAATAGCCCGGGATACATCCTGGGGATAAAGCAATACATCGTTGCCGGCTTTGAGGGCCTCGGCTTCAATAACACCGGGTTCAAAGTAATCGGTCACACCCCTCATATTCAAGGCATCGGTAAAGACCAATCCATTGAAATCCATCCCCTTCTTCAGCAATCCCTTGATTATCTCAGGAGAGAGAGTAGCCGGGCGATGGGGATCATCGATAAAGGCCGGTACGTTCAGATGAGCTACCATCATACCACCGACCCCGGTCTCTACCATCCGCCTGAATGGGTAAAGTTCCAGTGAATCCAAACGCAGGGAGTCATGGGGTATCACAGGAAGCGTCTTGTGGGAATCCCGGTCGGTATCGCCATGTCCGGGAAAATGCTTGGCCACCGCCAGCACACATTCATCCTGCAGACCATGCATATAGGCAATGCCCTTGCGGGCCACGTTCTCCCGGTCCGAACCAAAGGACCGGCTTCCGATTACAGGATTATTCGGGTTGTTATTCACATCGGCCACAGGAGCAAAATTGATGTGGATCCCCAATCGTCGCATCTGCTTGCCAATGTCACGCCCCATCCGGTAGATCAATGAGTCATCCTGGATGGCACCCAACGTCATTTGACGGGGATAACTGATGACACTGTCCAGTCGCATACCCAACCCCCATTCCGCATCCATTCCTATCATAAGGGGAATATTGGAGTAATTCTGGTAGATATTCGTGAGTTTGGCCTGTGTGCCGGGATCACCCTGAAAAAAAATCAACCCTCCAATATGGTGCTTGCGGATCAGGCGCATGATCTCCTGGGTGTGTTGCGGACTTTTGTTCGAATAAGCCGCTACCATAAAAAGCTGCCCGATCTTCTCATTCAGGGTCAAATCATTTAGAACACTGTCCACCCAGGAAGATTCGACCGATAAAAGGGAAGATGGCCCCACCCGGTCTGTTGGCGTCTCATTGGCAGGAAGACGAAAAGAAATGGAAATCAAAACAATACAAGCAAGCACAAATCTAGGGGCAGAAGCTGATCTCATATGATAAACCTATTAAAGACACAAATATACTCAATTTCCCCGGACCAACATGGAATAAACCCGCATCGTCATGATGCGACAGGCATTTTTTTCAATGAAGATTTTTTCATAAATTGGGGATGCTTCAAAATATACGTATCAAATTTAAAAAGGATATTCTATGAGACATTTTTCCGTGATCTTTTTACTGGCCCTCGTGGCAGGCATTGCCCAAAGCCATGCCCAGGAGGAGACAGCCAGGCTTATGCGTTTTCCGGCCATACACGGAAACCAGATCGTTTTCTCCTATGCCGGTGATCTTTACAAGGTAGAGGCAGACGGAGGTACTGCCCGCAGGATCACTTCCCATAAAGGCTATGAGATGTTCCCGCGTTTCTCACCTGACGGCAGCAGGATAGCCTTTACGGCTCAATATGACGGCAACACCGAGGTTTACGTCATGCCCGCCGAGGGTGGCTCACCCCAAAGGTTAACCTATACGGCTACCCTGGGCCGTGACGATGTGGCCGACCGGATGGGGCCCAACAACATCGTGATGAACTGGACCCCCGATGGACAGCATATCATCTTCCGCACCAGGAAAAAATCCTTCAACTCCTTCCAGGGTGACCTCTATAAAATATCGGCAGACGGTGGTGTGCCTGAACAGTTGCCTCTGCCCAAAGGGGGCTTCTGCAGCGTCTCTCCCGACGGCAACAAGCTGGCTTATAACAGGATCTTCCGTGAATTCAGGACATGGAAACATTATCGCGGTGGCATGGCCGACGAGGTATGGATCCACGACTTCAACACCCATGAAACACGGGCCATTACCGACCACCCCGGTCAGGACATCATTCCCATGTGGAAGGATAACTCCATCTATTTCGTATCCGACCGGCAGTGGAGGATGAACCTCTATCGCTATGATATGGAGTCGGAAGAAATAACCCGGCTGACCGACTTTGAGGAGTATGACGTCAAGTTTCCTTCACTGGGCAAGAATCAGCTGGTATTCGAGAACGGAGGTTACCTCTATAAGATGAACCTGGAAAATCATGAAGCACAGCGGGTACCTGTAAAAATATCCAACGATCAGCTGGCCAGCCGCCACAGCATTGTAGATGCCTCCGAAAACATACAGGATGCAGGACTTTCTCCCAAAGGCAGGAGGATCGTTTTCAGTGCACGGGGTGATGTCTTTTCTCTACCCGCGAAAAACGGGATCACTTATAACCTGACGGAGTCTGCCGGCAGCCATGACCGCAACGCCAAATGGTCGCCCGACGGTGAGCATGTGGCATACATCTCCGACAAAAGCGGTGAATATGAGATCTACCTGCAGGATCAGCAGGGTGAGCAAGAGCCGGCTCGGCTTACCCACCATGGCTCCACCTACAAATACGAGCTGACCTGGTCGCCCGACAGCAAAAAGATCATGTGGAGCGATGCCGAGTTCCGCCTCAAATATATGAATGTAAACAGCCAGGAAGTCACCCTGGTCGATACATCCCGGCGCGGAGAGATCGGCAGCTACAGCTGGTCGCCCGACAGCAAATGGATCACCTATTCCAAAGAGGCAGATAATGACATGTCGGTGGTTTGGGTCTATAATACCGACAACAGAGAGAAATTCCGTATAACAGAGGGCTGGTACAGCTCCTCGGGCGCCACTTTCTCCTCCGACGGCAAATACCTGGTATTCGGTTCCCAGCGAACTTTTGATCCCATCTACAGCTGGGTGGAATGGAACTATGCCTACAATGATATGGAGAAGATCTACCTGGTGACCCTGCAGCAATCCACCCCCTCGCCCTTCCAACCGGAAAATGATCAGGTAACGACAGAGGAGGAGGCAAAAAATGCGGAGGAGGAAAAGAAAGAAAAGGTGACGGTTCAGATTGACCGCGATGGCATCCACAACCGGATCATCGCCCTGCCCGTTGAGGCTTCCCGGTATGGCAACATCCGTGCCATCGGCAATAAGATCTATTACAACCAGTACGACAACGGCAGCAAGCTGAAGGTCTTTGACCTGGAGAAAAAAGAGGAGACGACCCTGGGCGAAGGTATGCAATATACCCTTTCACCGAAAAACAATAAAATGCTGGTCAAAAAAGGTGACCAGTATGCCGTGATCGACTTGCCATCCTCCGAAATCGACATGAAAGAGACCGTCGATCTTTCCGGAATGAAAGTACGCATCGACCGTAAGAAAGAATGGAAACAAATATTCTATGAAAGCTGGCGGCAGTTCAGGGATTTCTTCTATGTGGAGAACATGCACGGCGTCGACTGGCAAAAGATGAAGGAACGTTACAGCGAACTGCTGCCTTACGTCAACCACAGGAATGATCTTACTTACGTGATCGGCCTGATGATCGCTGAGACCAACGTGGGCCATGCCTACATCCAGAGCGGCGAGCGCCCCGAACCCGAACGCATTAAAACAGGTTTGCTGGGTGCTGAGATCAGCCGCCATGAATCGGGTTATTTCCGCATCGACAAGATCCTGGACGGCGCCAACTGGAGCAAAGAACTGCACTCCCCGCTTCAGGCAGTGGGTGTGGATATCGAGGAAGGCGATTACATCCTCGAGGTCAATGGCAAATCGGTGCAGGGAGCGGACGACATCCATAAGCTGCTGGTTGGCAAAGCAGAAGACGAGATAGAGCTGATGATCAACGACACCCCCGAGAAGGAAGGGGTTCATAATGAGATCGTTACCACACGTGGTGATGAGAGTGAGCTCTACTATTACAACTGGGTACAGGAAAACATCGAGACCGTCAACGAGAAGACCAACGGCCAGGTAGGCTACATCCACATCCCCGATATGATCACCCACGGGTTGAACGAGTTTGTGGAACACTTCTATCCCCAGCTCGACAAAAAGGCCCTTATTATTGATGACCGGGGCAATGGCGGAGGCAACGTCTCCCCGATGATCATCGAGCGTCTGAGACGAAAGATCACCCGGGCCAATATGCGGCGCAATGCCGAGGAACCCGGCCAAACCCCGTCAAAAATGATGCGGGGCCCTATGGTCTTGCTTATTGACCACTACTCAGCTTCCGATGGTGACTTGTTCCCGTATTCCTTTAAGAAACATGACCTGGGAACGGTGATAGGAACCCAAACCTGGGGTGGTGTGGTAGGTATACGAGGATCTCTGCCCTTCATCGATGGCGGATCACTCCGCATTCCCCAGTTCGCCTCCTATTCGGCAGACGAAAGCAAATGGATCATCGAAGGCCATGGCGTAGATCCCGATATCACCGTCGAAAATGATCCGTGGAAAGCACATCAGGGAGTGGACCAACAGCTGAATAAGGCCATAGAGGTCATCCTCCGGAAAATTGAGCAGGAATATGAGCCGTTGCCCGGGATTCCGGAAGCACCGGACAAATCCAAAAATTAATTGTTGAATGTTAGAATGTAACGTTCAACAATTATCTAGACTTGCACATCCAGCGCATCGCGGTAAACGATCTCCTGTTCAGGATAAATCACTACGATGTTGTTGTTTTGGAAGTACTGCGCAAGCTTCTGGGGTACATGCTTCAGCTCTTTATGGTAGGAAAGGGTATTCCTGCGGGCTTTGACCACCACCAGGAGGTCATTGGTACGGATCTGTCCGGAGATGGTCTCAAGGATTTGGCCACATTCGATCTGCTGAAAATCTGTCTCCTGGGATGCATCCCGTTCATCAATAATGCCTTGTATCTTCTGATAGGTGTCGGCATGACCCCAGAAAACCACTGAACTGGTTGTTTGCCGGCTCACATCCAGGATGTCGTCGACCCAGTCGCGAAAACCTACTTCGTATTCTACTGCAGGCGGCAGCATTACATGAATCCGATCGACCAGGTTCAACGGAGTAAGCAGCTTTACCACATAAACAGCTTTGCCCGTTCTCAGCAACAGGTTCTCCAAAAGGGTGCCAAAAAAGAAGTCTACCGTAGACATCCGCCCATGCCATCCCATCACCAGCTTGTTGATATGGAGCTCCTTGATGCTTCGGGCCAGGCCGTCGGCTACGTTGGTATCCACCCGCGAGATGATCTGTGCCATATTACCGGTAGCCGTGGCATGTTCCTGGGCTTTCTCCAGCAACCGGCTATAGTACATCACATTCTCTGTAGCCTGCTCATCATCGGGGACGATGGTGATTGGAAAAAGAGGCTCTTCCGACTGCCGGTCCTTCACCATCAAGGCAAAAGACAACAGCTGAACGATCGTATCCGGATTGGATACGGGTATGAGGATGCGCTCCTCGACAGCCCCACGACCGGGTACCTGCACCTCCCGGCTGTAAGCAATCTTCTTGCCCGCCTGTTCGGTAACCAAACTGCTAATCAAACAGGTGAAAAGCACCAGGAGTATCGTGGCATTCATCACCGTTTCATGAACAATGCCCATATTGAAACCCACAATGATGATGGCAATAGCCGAGGCAGCCCGTGCATTGGATAGTCCAAATAGCAGATGCCGCTCCGCAACAGTATAATGAAAAAACTTCTGTGTAAGATAGGCGGCCAGATACTTACTGATCACTGCCAGGGCCAGCAATATACCGATTACCCATAGTATCTCGTGGCTCTGGAAAAGGATGGAAAAATCCACCAACATCCCTACACTGATCAGGAAGAAAGGGATGAACAAAGTGTGGCCGATGAACATGATGCGGTTCATTAAAGGCGAGTTGTGCGGAATGAGCCGGTTTAGTGCCAATCCGGCAAAAAAGGCTCCAATGATGGGCTCTATATGAGCAAATTCAGCCACTACCGCTGATATGAAAACCACGGTCAAAACAAACACATATTCAAGGCTGCTTTGTCCGTCATAATTTCTGAAAAACCACCGGCTGAGACGAGGAAACACCCAATTGACAATAAAAACAAAGACAGAGAAATACAACACAAATTGCACCCAAAACATCAGGTTGATCTCACCCTGCGTGGACTCAGCAATAACAGCCAGGATAAGCAGGGCTATGGTGTCGGTGATGATTGTCCCCCCGATGCCTACATTGACTACCCGGTTGCGCGAAATACCCAGGCTGCTGACAATAGGATAAGATACCAGGGTATGGGTGGCGATCATGGCACTGATCAAAAGAGAAGCCATCCAGGAAAAATCCAAAATAAAATGAGCCGCCACCAAAGTGAAGGTGAAGGGCAGGGAGAAAGTCAACAGACCGAAAGTAATGCTCTTCTCTTTATTCTTGCGGAAATCCTTGAGATCAATCTCCAGCCCTGCCAAAAACATAAGATAAAGCAAACCAATGGTGCCAAAAATAGAAAATTCCAGATCCTCCGACAACAGATTGAGTCCATGCGGACCTACCACCACACCAGCCAAAATCAACCCGATGATCTCAGGCATTCGCAATTTCTGGAATAGAGGAGGTGCCACCAAAATGATCACCAGCACCAGGGCAAATATCAGTACCGGCTCCTCCAAAGGAAAGGTGATCTTAAGCAAGGGAAAAACGGACATATGCAGATTCCTTTATCTGGTTATCATTATTGATCAAGCGGTGATTGCATACTCTAAGCAGGACCCCACCGCAAAGTCGGAAAACCGTATATCCCATTAACAGAAAACGGGAAAAAAGGTTTATCCGATTCATAAGCCCCGCCCATATCCATCAAAGCCCAAATTATAGAATCTTCAGCAGGAAATCATAAATTGTTCATAAATCATCCCTGTCTTGTTGAAAACCGGGATGATTCCCTCACTTATCAGGCATTGCCGCGATGTTTGGCAAGTATTGCCATAAAACCCCAACTCCCCATAGAAAGGTTATATTGCACATGAAATACTGTTTTCAGACATGCATGCCATCGTCTTTTATATTGACAAAATATCTTGATTCAAGTACCAGAATTTCATAACTTGTTGGCATGAAAGCCATCGAAACATACAGGAAAAATATCAAAAAACTCTGCAAAACTTATCATGTCGATGTACTTTTTATCTTTGATGCGGCTCTTCTTAATGAATCAAAACCATGCCAATGCGGTTTTATCGTACGGTTTGCTCCAATGGCCCCGGAAGAGTACGGGGACAACTATTATGCCCTGAAAAACGAATTGAAGAAAATGATGGGATGTGAACTCGAACTCATTGAGGAAAAAGCTCTAAAGAATCCATTCATGAAGAAAATTGTTGATGCTTCCAAAACAACCTTATATGGACGACAAGACGAGGGCATGGCTGTATGAAATACTTAAGGCCATTCAGGAGATAGAGAGTTATTTCGATGAACATGAAAAGAATCTGCAGCATTTTACCGGTCAGGTGATTAAGAAACGTGCTGTGGAACGCAATCTGGAAATTATCGGCAATTTCCTGGCCAAAGTCGCTGCCCATATACCGGAGTTGAAACTCTCCAACGTAAATAAAATCACCGATACAAGCAACCGGCTCATGAAAGGCGATGTCCAGGTCTCCGAAGATCTGATATGGGATATCCTGGCCAATGACCTGCCTCGCTTGCGGGAGGAGATCCATCTGATGATCATTCAGGCCAGCCATTGAGAAGATTTGTGAAGACAATCCCCTCGAAAGATCTGCCTTGATATACCAACCCGTTGATCCTCTTATGTCAAGATCCCGTCTATTTCAAGATCCCGTCTTTGTCATATATGCTCTCTGTTCCAATGTCCAACATTGCGCCGGGCATTGGAATTTAATTATAATTATGTATATTTGTACATATTTATATATTGGAATAAAAATTGCAGAATATTCATAAACCGATCTGAAAATCAACCGTTCATGAATAAATAATCATTATCTCACACATAAACATGATTATTGGTTCCATGGGGCCGTTGAAAATTAAAGAATAAACACATGAAAAATTGGATGGAGAAGAATAAATTCGCCCTTATCGTGCTAATACCCGGAGCCATAGGGGGTTACATGTACTGGTACTTTATCGGGTGCACGACAGGCTCCTGTCCGATCACCTCTAATCCCTTTGGTTCCATCATATATGGCATAATCCTGGGATTCTTACTGGGCAATTTCATAGATGAGAGAAGGCAAAAAAAATCCAAACCATCGCAGCCATCCCAACAAAATTCATCCACCTGATCACCTGTTTCGACTGTCAGCAGTATGACAGGCCGGATTGAACAAACTTTTCATGCAAGTGTTTAGCAATGACATAAAACAGTAAAACCTCTAAAGTTCGATGCATATGAAAAAACTAGCATTCATAACCCTACTGGCGCTGGCAGGCATCACCCTGCAGGCATGTCAGGGAACCGGTGCCTCAGAGAAAGACAATGACAAAACAACACAACAGCAGGCTTCGGCTCAGAACCCAACCCAGACGCAGCAAACCTCCGATGATGAGGGAGAAAAGGCCGCTATCCAATTGAACAAAGAAACCTTCAAACAGAAGGTGGTGGACTATGAAAACGAAGATACCTGGAACTTCAAAGGAGATAAGCCCTGTCTGGTAGACTTCTATGCTGACTGGTGCGCACCCTGCCGCATCACATCCCCCATATTGGAGGATCTGGCAAAAGAATACAAGGATCAGATCCATGTATACAAAGTGGATGTGGATAAATACCAGGAACTGGCGGCAGCCTTTGGTGTGCGCGGAATTCCCTCATTCCTCTACTGCCCCTCCGAAGGCAAGCCTACCATGAGCTCAGGAATAGGGGGAACGCGGGAAGAAACAAAAAAGATGTTCCGCCAGAACATCGAAAAATATCTTTTGAACAATTAGACCCTTTCACCGGTTCTCAATGGCATATTGACACCCATTTATTTCACTGTTAGAGCTGTAGTTTAAAAAGGCTGGCCTTCGGGGCCAGCCTTTTCCGTTTTATTTTCCCTGCCAGCGCGATCCTGCCACGATGGTTCTTCGCCCACCTCTGCATAAAAGGTTCAGATGTGGGGATAAACAAATCATCATGCCCCCCTGCGGCTCGCCCTTTGATAGCATATCTCTGGCCGCTACCAGACTTTTCAATGCATCTCATGAGATCCCATGATACCATCGGTCGCATCTAAATGACAGACGGTCGGCTCATAGTACATAATACCTTGTAAATCAATTTATTACATGTATTCCAAATTAATCCAATACATAACCAGATTCATTGTTTTTATGGGGTGGTTCATCAAATAAAACCCGCATTTGGCAGGCATTTCTAAAACCTGCCCGTCTTCCTGCCGTACCCTTGGACAGAATAAAATTTGGATTATGCACCTTCGCAAAACCCTTTTATGGACCATCCCGATCTTTTCTGCCCTGCTACTTATTCAGAGCAATACGGGCGATCCCGCTCCCACTCTCAAACTTGACCATCAAACATTGCAGAATCATACCTGGATACGGGTGGATGATCATGCTCAAAACGCAAGCAAAGGCCATCAAACACGCAAAATTGTCTTTACCCGCCAGGGAAAATTTGAGATCAGGGAGACATTCAAATTTTCGGGAAGTACATTCAAAAATCCCGGAATATACACCCTTCACGACAGCATCATTTCGCTGAAAACATTTGACGAAAAAATACAAATTGGCCAAATACGTTTGCGCAAAGGAAATCAGCTTCGGATTGAATGGATGGATCCAAAGACCCTGCATGGAAAGGGTGTTGAAATTTACAGAGCAGATGACACCTCCAACCCCCTCAGGCAAAAAACTTTCACTTCAAGAGTTTTTCAGGTCTTCCATATGAAACTTACCATGGCAAAATAATCATTAATATCACAACAGGAGATGATAATTTTGTCATGGTAAGTTGCACAAGGCCAAAACAATAAATAAAAAATAATCTTGTGAAACCCGCATGCACGAACTTACACAACAAGGACATGAATAAACATGCGGGTTCCATGGCAGAGGGTTCCTCAAAACTCAAATGAAGGCAGTACTAATTAATTCAAATACAGAACGTTAATAAAATTTTATACGAATGAATTGATCTTCCTGTAAGAGAATCCCCCCGCAACTTTCTCCCTGCCCTATCTGAAGGCCGGGCCTTATTGAATCCGGGCCGGTGAATGAACAAATCCCTGTGATCATTGTGCTATGCTATTTCCTTGATTGTTGTGTTAAATCCATACCTTTGCACCGGAAGCAAAAAAAAGTATATGACCAGGGCCATTGGATACACCTTTTTGATGATGCTCATTCCCTTCGTTACCATGGGCCAAAAGTATACGATCAGCGGTCATGTGAAGGATCGATCCAACGGTGAAGTGTTGATCGGTGCAAACATATATATTCAAGGCACCCAGAAAGGCACAGCTACCAATGCCTATGGATTCTACTCCCTTACTGTGGATCAAGAAACAGACACGCTGGTTTATACCTATATGGGTTACCGCACCAGGAAAATCGGGCTAAACATCAACCACGACACGACGATCAACACTGAACTTAAGCCAGCCTCCAAAAAGCTTCAGGAAGTGGTTATTACCGATAAGAGACCCAACCAAAATGTCAGCTCGGTTCAAATGAGCATGGATAAACTAACCAGTCAGACCATCAGCAAAATACCTGTATTGATGGGGGAAACCGATATGATCAAGAGCCTGCAGCTCCTGCCGGGTGTCAAGAACACGGGGAGTCTGAGTTCCGGCATGAGCATCCGTGGAGGCGGCAGGGATCAGAACCTGATGCTGCTCGATGAAGCAACGGTATATAACGCCTCTCACCTGGGAGGTATCTTTTCCGTTTTCAACACCGATGCCATCAAGAATGTAGAACTCTATAAAGGGAAGATCCCCGCCCGTTATGGAGGACGATTAGCCTCCCTGATCGACATCCGCATGAAAGACGGCAATATGAAAAGATTTTCTGGCGAAGGAGGTATTGGATTGATTTCCAGTAGACTGACACTTGAGTCGCCCATCGTAAAAAACAAAGGTTCGGTGATGGTTTCAGGCAGAAGAACCTATATGGATGCCGTGATAAGGGCCGCCAGGGAATTGAGCGGAAATGAGAATATCATTGAATTTCCCTTCCATTTTTATGACCTCAACGCCAAGGCCAATTACCGGATCAATTCCAACAACCGTCTTTATCTTTCCGGTTATTTCGGTCGCGATGTCTTCTCCTGGTCGATCAATAAACAAAATCAATCCAGCTTCAACTGGGGCAACTACACCGGTACCCTCCGCTGGAACCACCTATTCAGCAAGAAGCTCTTTTCCAATTTTACCTTCCTCGCCAGCAATTACGATTATCTGCTTGCCAATGAGCTCACCGTGGGAAAGGATGAAAAAATCTTCTCCTTCGAATATGAAGCCTTTGTCAAGGATTATTCTTTCAAAGCCGATTTCGGTTACTATCTGAACCAGAACAACACCCTGCGGTTCGGCATCAAGACCACCCACCACGACTTCAATGTGGGAGAGGTAGAAGGGCAACAGGACACAGTAAATTTCTCCTTTAAGATGCCCAAGGTCAACAGCATCGAAACGGCCCTTTACATCAGCAATCAGCAACAGATCGGGGACCGGCTGTCACTCAAATACGGCCTGCGTTATTCATTGTTCCTCAATATCGGTCCTGCCCGCGTGAACCAAATAAATGACCGGTATGAGGTAACGGGTCAGAAAAGCTACGAGCCGGGAAGCATCTATCACAACTATGGGGGGTTGGAACCGCGGCTGGCCATGAACTATACCTTCTCCCCAAGGCATTCCATAAAGGCCAGCTATTCCAGGACGCGTCAGCACCTGCTGATCGCCTCCAATTCCAACTCCGGCACACCACTTGATGTTTGGATCAGCGCCAACCCAAACATCAAGCCCCAGGTGGGAGATCAATATTCAGTGGGTTACTTCAGGAACTTTTTCGACAATCAACTGGAATCTTCCCTGGAAGTGTACTACAAAGATATGCAACACCAGGTGGCCTTCGATGAATTTGCCCAGCCTCAGTTTAACCCGGAAATGATTGAAGACCTGCGTTTTGGAAGGGGCAAAGCATATGGCCTGGAACTATTGTTCAAAAAACCCGCCGGCAGGTTAAGCGGTTGGTTAAGCTATTCTTACTCCCGCTCCATGAGGAAGATCAGGGATATTCAGGAAAAAGACTGGTATCCTTCACCCTACGACCGCCCGCACGACCTGACCCTGGTGGCCATGTTCGATCTGACACCGCGCATCAGCCTTTCCGCCAACTGGACCATCAAATCGGGCAGACCCCTCAATGCTCCGGCTGCCCGTTATGAATATGGCAACCTCGTATTACCTTACTATTCCGGACGCAACCAGGACCGCATGCCTGCCTACCACCGGCTCGACCTGGGAGTGACTATACAGGGCAAGCAAAAACCCAACAGGGATTACCGGGGCAAATGGGTCTTCTCCGTCTACAATGTCTATGCCCGGAAAAATGCCGATGCCATATATTTTACTCAGGGCAGGAACCATTACACCACCAAAGCCATGCGTACAACTTATTTCACCATATTCCCCTCGGTCAGCTATAATTTTTCTTTCTGACAGGGGAAAACCCACCTTCGCTAAAGCGTCGGTGAACAAGGCAATCAAAAATGAGCAATAAAAAATGAAAAAGAACAATTTAACAAACAATTAATTTGACAATTTGACAATCTATATAATCCATAAAAGCATTCGATGATTCGAAAAAAATTAATTCTACCCCTCATAGCCGTGCTGATGCTATTTTTATCAGCGGGTTGTGAAGACGAACAGATAAAATGGGAAACGAATACTGCACCCGGCATGCTGGTGGTGGAGGGAAGCCTGACCAATGAGCTGAAACAACATGAAGTTCTACTCAGCAGGTCGGCCGACTATTTCATAAATAAAAAAACACCCGCGGTTTCAGGGGCAAATGTGCGGGTGATCAGCGGCCCCGACACCCTCCTTTACCGGGAAGATCCCGACAGAGAAGGCCTATATCTCAGCGAAAACCCGGTCGCCGGACAGCCAGGCCGAACCTATACCCTTGACATACGGCTTCAGGATCCCATTAACGGACAAAAGCATTATCAAGCCAGGGAGGATATGATCCGTGGAATGGTGCTGGATACCATCCATGCAGCCATGTATGAAAACCCCTTATATGCAGAGCAATCACCCATGGACTCGATGATTCTCTATCTTTCAGCATACGGGGAAGAACCCAAGGATATCCGCAATTATTATGCGGTCAACCTTTACCGCAATGGCAAGTCGGTGAGGGACACCATCGATGAGCTCGATATCTTGTCCGATACAGAAGAGTTAGAAGGCCGTTTTGTCAACCACTTCTTCTTCTTTGAGTCATTCACACCCGGCGATACCATAGGCCTGGAACTGAGTACCGTCAGCAAATCATACCGCAATTACGTGGAAGGTATCAAAGAGATCGCCAATCAATCAGGCAACCCCTTCAATCTTTCCGGCCCCCCGGCCAATGCCCAGGGCAATATACAAGGCGATAACGCGCTGGGCTATTTCAGGGTTTCACATCTCACCCGTGCCCAAACCATCGTACAGGAAGAACCGCAGATCAGGTAATTCAAAAAGGTAATTCAGGATCATTCAGCGCTTAGCGCAGCGCTAAGCGCTGAATGAAATCTGAATGAAATTAACACTGAATGAATACAGGGGATCAATCGTTGAAATAATCAACAGAAATAAGATTCAAACAAACAAAACGATTTTGAGTTTATGGATAATAATGATTAAATTGTGCCGGATGCCAAGATCACGAATGATGTGGCGATATCCGGGCCTACCTTCATCGGGTGCATCACAACAACAAACATAACACGATCAGGTATCATGCCCTCTGCATACTTAAGGGATTTTTTACCGGAGCATTATCCTGCAAGGCTGGACAGGTATTGGATCAAAATCTAAAACAATTATGAAGCAATCAAGTAACAACAAGAAGCGGGGCAACATTGCTCTGATAGCGCATGACGGAAAAAAGGCCGATATGGTCAAATTTGTCATGGACCACAAGGAAATACTCAGCCAGTATCAATTGCATGCCACCGGCACCACCGGTCAGAAAATATCTGAAACCGGTCTTTCCAATATCATCCGCTACAATTCCGGCCCCTATGGAGGAGATGCCGAAATAGGCACCCTGGTTGCCAAAGGGGTGCTGGATATGGTATTCTTTTTCAGGGATCCGCTGGGCAAGCACCCGCACGATCCCGACATCGCCACGCTCATGCGGTTGTGTGATGTGTGGGAGATCCCCCTGGCTACCAATAAATCCACTGCCCGCATTTTGCTTAGCAATTTCACCCCGGAGTATTGATCCCTTGCCCAAAAAATGCTCTGCACCGGCAAACCACCAGCTCCTTTCCCGGCCCCTGCTTTCAACATCGGAGCTGCCTCCGATAAAGGAATAAAAATTTCCTTAGCCATGAGCTGATGCCATATTGAGACATCGAGCCTTTGGATGGTACCAGACAATGGATACGTTCATGGCCCGGATACAGCAGAGGCATTTCTTTCTGGGATATACCAACAAAAACCGCAACGTAAAACATTCCCATGGGCAAAAGATGCCATCTCAAAGAAAAATCTTATATTGTAATGGAATAGGTGAAAGATGCCACTCATGGAACGTGACCTGCTGCACATAGCCGACTGGTTCTTCGTGATTTTTCATGCCTCGCTGACGCTTTTCAACGCTATGGGGTGGATATGGAAAGCTACCCGAAGGCTCAATCTTATTACCCTTGCCCTCACCGGAGCTTCCTGGTTCCTGCTGGGACTGTTCTATGGCATTGGCTATTGCCCCCTTACCGACTGGCATTTTCAGATCCTCAACCGGCTGGGTGAAACCCATTTGCCTTCCTCCTACCTGGAATACCTCGTTGAAAGATTGACCCCGCTGAATCCTTCCTCCACCCTGGTCGACACCACAACAGCCATTGTCTTTTTCATAGCTCTTGGGCTTTCCATCACCCTCAATATCCGCGACCTCAGAAAGAAAAGTTAATCAAATAACAGATCCATAGCATTTTTGAAGGCTTGCTCACCAAAGGATTTTATGATTTCAGAAATCCTTTTCCTTTATAGAAAAACCCCATGAAACGGTATCTTTTCTTGCGGGTTGAAAACTGCAGCGTTCCCACCTAGAGGTTTTCCTCGATGAAGCTGGTCATTCGTGTATACAGGTGGAAAGTGGTGTTTCCCCCGTATATACCATGGTTCTTATCGGGATAAAACTGCATCTCAAATTGCTTGTTGGCTTGAACCAGTTCCTCGGCCAGCTCGATGGAATTTTGGAAATGAACATTGTCGTCGCCAGTGCCATGAATGAGCAAATAGTCGCCTTTGAGCCCCTCTACATGATTGATGGGTGAATTGTCATCATATCCGTCGGGGTTATCCTGCGGAAGGCCCATGAAGCGTTCCGTATAGATGGTATCGTAATAACGCCAGTTGGTCACCGGTGCCACAGCGATGGCCATCGAAAAGGTTTCATTGCCCTGAAAAAGGCAGTTCGACGACATGTATCCGCCGTAGCTCCATCCAAAGATCCCGATGCGGCTGGCATCGATATAGGACTTTTCTCCGAAGTACCGGGCGGCTTCAATTTGATCGATGGTCTCATATTTACCCAGCTGGCCATAGGTCATCTTCTTAAAGTGCTGGCCACGGGCACCGGTACCCCGGTTATCCACCACGGCGATCACATACCCCCGTTGGGCCAGCATCTGGAACCAGGCTAGCCGGCCTCCCCAGCGGTCGGTAACTTCCTGGGATCCCGGACCCCCGTAAAGATACATAAACAGTGGATACTCCTTACCGGGATCAAAATCGGGTGGTTTGATCGTATAGGCATTCAGGTCATACTCGCTGGAGGGGGTATTGATCTTTACAAATTCCTTGTCGGTGAAGCCATAGGGTGCCATCTTCTGCTTCAGAGTGCGGTTGTCCTCCAGTGTCCGGATGAGCTCTCCGCTGCGGTTATGAAGGGTTACCATCTGCGGGTTGTTGGCCGTGGAATGATAGTTGATATAATATTTATACCCATTGCTGAAATCAGCCCGGTTCCAGCCACCTTTCCGGGTGATCCGGCGCTTATCGCTGCCATCGGTGGCAATGGAATACACATGGCGCTGCAGTGGGGACTTCTCGGCTGAACTGTAAAACACACGTTCCTGCTGTTCATCATAGCCGATAAAATGGGTAACCTCCCATTCTCCATCGGTGATCTGATGCACCAGGTTACCCTCCAGATCATAAAGATAGAGGTGGTTGTAACCCCTCTTCTCGCTATAGATGATGAACTGCTCCCCCTCCTTTATGAAGGTGGGATAATCATTCCCTATCTGAGATATGTAATAAGGATTGGATTCCTGATAAATCACTTTTGAATCACCCGTCCCGGCATTGGCCAGCATGATCTCGATCTTGTTTTGCAGACGGTTCATCCGCATCATGCACAAGCGGTTGTTGTCGGGGGTCCACTTGATACGTGGGATGTACTGGTCGGTCTCTTTACCCGTATCCATCTCTTTAGTAGTGCCATCTTCCAGGTTATGGACGAAGATTTTGACGATAGAATTCTTCTCCCCGGCCTTTGGATATTTAAAGGCATAATCCTCCGGATAAAGCTGGTGCTGATACATGGTCATGTGGAAAACCTGCACCCGGCTCTCATCGAACTTATAAAAGGCAATTTTATCACCCCCGGGCGACCAGTGGAAGCCCTGGGTGAGGGCAAATTCCTCTTCATACACCCAGTCGGTGGTGCCATTGATGATGTGGTTGTATTCGCCATCATGGGTGATCTGCTCTTCCGTTCCCTGCTCCAGATCTTTAATGAACAGATCGTTATTCCTTACAAACCCTACCTTGTTCCCCTGGGGTGAAAAGGTAGCCAGTCGTTGAGGACCATTGGTGCTTAGGGGCTCCAACATCTGATCCTGCCGGTCATACACATAAAACTCAGCGGTGTAAGAACGCCGGTAAATAGGGTTAACCCGGGTGGCGATCAGGATCTTGTTCTCCTTGTCGCTAAACTCATACCCTTCGAATCGATTGATATCATCATATTCCCCGGCATCGAACAGGGTTTCAACCGCTTTTCCTGTCTCATAAGCATATCTGACGATTGCAGTGTTATTCTCAAGTACCGTGTAGTGTATGCCGTTGTCCATGGACCGGAGCCCGTGGACGGACTTTTGTTTGAATTCCCCTTTTTTGTAAATATCTTCCAGGGTGATCTTTTGGGTTTTCTCCTGGGCTGTTGTGTAAGCAGCCAGGGTAGAAAAGATTGATAAAAATGTAATAAACGAAGTGATTCTTTTCATGATAAAATGTTTATTGAGGGTTTGGGCATTAAAACATATCAGGAACGATTTGAATTGAATTCATATGGTTCTTTTTTTATTTAATTAATTGGTCATATGTAACTTACCATGAGCAAATAATCATGTTCGTGTGTAAGATAATGATTATTTGCTCATGAACGTTTCAGTTGATCGAAGCGATAAAATTAACAGATATTCCTAAATTTGTGAAAAAAGCGGGTGAAAAATTGAAGAAGGATCAAAAGCAGTCGCTAGTCCATTTGTTTCGGGCATGGTGTGGTGAAGAGGCATACCAAATCAGGCCTGTTCCCGGATCGGGATCCAACCGGGCTTATTATCGCCTGGCCGGATCCAATCATACGGCCATAGGTGTTATTAATCCTGACTACAGGGAGAACAGGGCTTTTGTTTACATGACCCGGTTTTTCAGGAATGAAAGGATAGCGGTTCCTGCCTTACATGGAGAGGATTTGAACCGGGGTGTTTACTTAACCGAGGATTTGGGCGACCAGACTTTATTCGACCTGATTACTCAAAACCCGGGTGATCCGGCCGGTGAGCCTCAAACCAGGGAAAAGATCATTGAAGCCCTCCGGGAATTAGCCAGGATACAAGTGGTGGCAGGAAAAAAGATGGATTTTTCCATGTGTTATCCATATACCCGGTTTAACCGGGATTCCATCGTCTTCGACCTGCATTATTTCCGGGAGCAATTTCTGGAACCAACGGGGCTAAAATACAATAAGCGAGAGATAGAAAAGGACTTTGAAGCTCTTGTCAGCCTCATCCTGGAAGCGGATCAGGAATATCTTATGTACCGGGATTTTCAATCGCGCAACATCATGGTATGTCAAAACAAACTCTATTTCATCGACTATCAGGGGGCCAGGAAGGGCCCCTTACAATATGATCTGGCTGCATTTCTTTATCAGGCAAGAGCCAGGCTACCCGAATCATTCCGTGACCAGATGGTAGAGCATTATCTGAAAGTGGCCCGTATGCTCACTCCCATTGATGAGCGGAGCTTCAGAAAATATTTCTACCCCATTGCCCTGCTGCGGGTTCTGCAAACCCTGGGTGCCTATGGACTGAGGGGGCTAAAGGAACAAAAGGAGCACTTCATCCAAAGCATTCCCTATGCGCTGAAAAACCTGGAAAGCCTCCATCCCCGCATACCGGAATTAACTGATCTGCCGGAGCTGCAACGAATCCTCCATCGTTTGATGTATATAAAAATACCTTATAATGAAGCCAACCAATAATTTAACTGTCGAGGTGAGAAGTTTTTCTTACAGAAGGGGCCTGCCCTATGATGCCAGCGGGCATGGGGGTGGATATATCTTTGATTGCCGTGCTATTTTGAACCCTGGCCGTTATGAGCGTTATATGATGCTATCGGGCAGGGATCAGGAAGTGATCGATTTTCTCAGAAAAAATACCGACATCGCCTCTTTTCTTGAGCATGCCTGTCAGCTGGTAGAGATGAGCATTCAGAATTACCAGGAACGGGAGTTCGACCACCTGATGGTAGCCTTTGGGTGTACCGGTGGCCGCCATCGCTCGGTATACTGTGCCGAGCAAATGGCTCAATGGCTGAAGGACAACTTTAACCTTGGAGTAGACCTGGAACACCTCGATCTTAATGCCTAAACCATTCACACCATGAAAGCCATGATATTCGCTGCAGGTAAAGGCAGCAGACTGCAACCCTTAACATTGGAAAAGCCCAAAGCCCTGGTGGAAGTTGGGGGTACAACCATGCTGGAGCATACCATCCGGCATTTGAGAGACTATGGCATAGAAAGCATCGTGATCAACATCCACCATTTTGCCGGTCAAATCAGGCAATTTATTGACCAGCACGATGGTTTCGGCCTGGATATCGCTTTTTCTGATGAAAGGGAACAACTGTTGGATACCGGTGGCGGATTGAAAAAGGCCTCGTGGTTTTTCAGTGAAAAGGAACCCTTCATCGTTCATAATGTGGATGTACTCAGCAACCTGGATCTGAACGAATTGTATCAATATCACACCCGCCAACATGCCCTGGCTACCCTGGCTGTACGGGAGCGGGAATCATCCCGCTATCTGCTGTTCGACTCCGGTAACAGGCTGTGCGGATGGGAAAACCTGAAAGAGGGAGAAAAAAAACTCATCCGGCCGGCTGCTCATTATAGAAGACTTGCTTTTAGCGGAATACAGGTTATAGACCCTTCCTTGTTCCAAATCATGCCGGATGAAAAAGTCTTCTCCATCACAAAGGCTTACCTGGATGCAGGTAAAAACAATGATATTCAGGCGTACCAGGACAATAATACATGGTGGTTTGATATTGGCAATCCGGCAAATCTGCAAAAAGCAGATCATTTCATGAGATCCGGATAAAATGAATTAAGGCTCCCCCCACGATGATCGTTCTGCTCGGTGTGCTGTCCATCACCAGAAAAAAACGACAGGAAGATAACAGGCGTCACTGATGCCGCTCCTCCAGAACCTTTACCACCTCCTGAAGGGAATAACCCTTGTATACCAGCATAACCAGAAGATGATATACCAGATCGGCTGCCTCATTGAAAAAAAGCTGCCGGTCTGTTCCTTTGGCCTCAATGATCAACTCTACAGCTTCCTCTCCCACTTTCTGGGCGATCTTATTGATGCCCTTCTCAAACAACCTGGCCGTATAGGATCCTTCCGGCATCTGTTGTTTGCGTTCGCGCAATACATCCTCCAACAGATTCAGGAATCTCAGGGAGTCCTCATTTTCCTGGCTAAAACAGCTGTATCTGCCTAAATGACAAACCGGTCCGGAGGGCTCCACCTGTATCAGCAGGCTGTCCTGATCGCAATCGGTTGCCATATCTTTCACTTCCAGATAATTGCCGCTGGTTTCCCCTTTGGTCCATAACCTTTGCCTGCTGCGGCTGTAAAAGGTAACATATCCCTTCTCCAGGGTTTTCTCATAGGCCTCACGGTTCATAAATCCCTGCATGAGTACTTTCAGAGTCTTCCAGTCCTGTATAACCACCGGAACAAGGCCATTCAGCTTATCAAAATCGATTTCCATATTGTTTAAAATTGTTGTTGTTGCTAACATGCCGGCCCGCATCCCAACCTTTAGAGTCGGGATTTTCGGGTCGATCCGTTTGTTCAAATATCAAATACGCACCTCAATACCCTGCTTACTCAGATATCTTTTCATCTCGGTAATATCAATCTCCTTATAATGAAACACGCTGGCAGCCAGCGCTGCATCCACATCTGTGCGGCGAAAAAGTTCAGCAAAATGGTCGGTTTCTCCTGCTCCACCCGAGGCAATCACCGGGATAGAGAGGATCCGGCTAAGCCCGTCCAGTGCATCGATGGCATAGCCCTTCTTGGCCCCGTCATGGTTCATGGACGTAAACAGGATCTCGCCGCAACCACGCTCCTGGCCCTCGCGGGCCCAGGCAAAAAGTTCCTTCTCCGTTTCAATCCGTCCTCCATTGATGAACACCTGCCACCCTTGTTGTTCCTTCCTGGCATCAATGGCCAGGGTAACAAACTGGCTGCCGAAGTTACGGGCAATCTTATCTATCAGCTCCGGAGAACGCACTGCCGCCGAATTAACCGATATCTTGTCCGCCCCTGCTTCCAGCAGAATGCGGGCATCGTCCAGGTCAGAGACTCCTCCTCCTACCGTGAAGGGGATATTCAGATTGGCAGCAATATCCCTGACGAGCTGGGGCAGTGTTTTACGCTTTTCGTGGGATGCGGTTATATCCAGATAAACCAGTTCATCGGCACCGGCCTGAGAATACAGGCGGCCCATCTCCACCGGATCACCCACATCGCGAATATCCTCAAAACGGATGCCTTTGACGGTCTTGCCTTCTTTGACATCCAAACAGGGTATGATTCTTTTTGCTGGCATAATCAATCAGGTTAAGATTATTTACTCATTCATTTACAATTCAACATGTTCTCCATATTATCCCATAGCTCTTCAGGACGGATCTCCGCCGGAGGTTAATCCAATTAACTCATCCAGATCCAGCATCCCCTCAAAAATGGCCTTGCCCACTACGGTGGCATCAATACCTGCTTGTTCAAGCATCTTCAGATCATCGAGTGAGCTGACACCTCCGCTGGCAATGATCCTCAGATCGGGAAATTTTTCTCTCAGGCGAACATAAAACCCGCGGTCTATGCCTTGCAGCATACCATCGCGGCTGATATCGGTGCACAGAACCTGCTGCAATCCATAGGGCAATAAAGATTCAATCAGATCATCCACATCCTGGTCGGACTCATTTTTCCAGGCATGGGTGGTTAGTTTGCCCTCCCGGATGTCGGCCGCCAGTATAAAACGCTCTCCTCCAAACTGTTCCATCCAGCTTTTAAGCAAAGCGGGTTCCTGGACGGCAAGGGAACCTATGGTTATATAATCGGCACCTGCTTCCAGGATCGCTCTCACATCCGCCTCCTGACGAACACCACCTCCATAATCCACAGAGAGATTGGTGGCTTGGGTAATGGAACGAAGAACAGCCGTATGCACCAGACGCTTTTTCTCAGCTCCTTCCAGATCCACCAGATGGAGGCGTTTGAACCCTTTCTTATAAAAGATCAGAGCCAGCTCCCGGGGTTCCCAGGGATAGACGGTTTTCCACTCAAAATCGCCCTGCTGTAAACGCTGACATTTGCCGTCGATCAAGTCGATGGCTGGAATGATTTCAATCATAAGGCCAAAAAATTTTTTAATATTCGTTCTCCGGTGGTGCCGCTTTTCTCGGGGTGAAACTGTACGGCATAAAAATTCTCCCGCTTGACGGCTGCGCTGAAGCCCATGCCATGCCATGATTCTGCAATACTACAGGCGTTCTCGGGAACAAAGTAACTATGTACAAAATAGACAAAGGAACCTTCGGGCACCCCTTCAAAAATGGGCGATTTCAGTCCGGTTATTCTGCTCCATCCCATATGAGGCACTTTCATGTCCCCTCTGAAGCGCTTCACCCGAACGGGGATGATGCCCAGGCAGGAAGCATTGCGCTCCTCCGAATCCTCGCACATGAGCTGCATACCCAGGCAAATACCGAGCACAGGTTGGCTGAGTTGCACGATCAGCCGGTCCAGCCCGCGGGCTTCCAGATACTCCATTGTACTTTTGGCTTCACCTACTCCGGGGAAGATCACCTTATCCGCCTGACGGATCTTCTCATGATCACCGGTAATCTCAGGCTCTTCTCCCAGCCTTCTCAGGGCAAAATCCACGGACCGGATATTGCCGGCATTGTATTGAATGATGACGGTTTTCATACTTTAAAGTTTTCCTTTGGTGGTAGGTATAGACATATCTGTTGTATCCTGCCTCAGGGCCATTCTCAAAGCCCTGGCAAATGCTTTAAAGACGGCCTCTATCTTATGATGCTCGTTTCTGCCCCCGGCTCTCAAATGGATGTTACAGCGGGCTTCATCGGCAAAGGAACGGAAGAAATGCTCAAACATCTCGGTGGGAACATCCCCGATCTTCTCGCGGCTCCATTCTACTTCCCAGGACAAATAGGGCCGGCCACCCAGGTCAATCAGGCAGCTGGCCTGGCTGTCATCCATGGGAACATGAAATCCATAGCGGGCCAGTCCTTTCTTATTGCCCTGTGCCTCCAGGAAAGCCTTTCCCATGGCCAACCCAACATCTTCCATGGTATGATGCTCGTCCACATAGAGGTCGCCGTTGACTTGTATCTGCAAATCCATGCCACCATGCCGGGCTATTTGTGTCAGCATATGATCGAAAAAACCCAGGCCGGTTTTGATATGGTGCTGTCCGGTCCCATCCAGGGAAAGCTGTCCCCGAACAGAAGTCTCTTCGGTTGTTCTTTCAAACCTTACCCTACGGGAAAGGCTCCTAAGAAAAGAAAAGATGCGATCCCAGCTTAAGGTGACAAGGATACAGGAATCCGAGAGCGCTTCCGGAACCCGGGTTTCTTCCGAAGCAAGCAATATGGCCTGAAGGCCCATATTGCGGGCCAGCTCAACATCCGACAGCCGGTCACCAATCACCAGGGAGGCCTGCTTATCTGTTTCATCCTCCAGATAGGCTTCCACCAGTCCGGTGTTGGGCTTGCGGTTGGGTGATGGAGCTTCAGCTTTTGAATCATCGATCAAAACCGAGTCAAAATGGATGCCTTCGTTGGCCATGGACTGAAGCAGTTTGTTCTGAACCAGGTCGAATGCCGCGGTGGGATAAGAAGCAGTACCCAACCCATCCTGATTGGAAACCATCACCAGATGGTAGTCCAGCCATTGACTGATCTGATAAAGATTTCTAAAAACACCGGGCATAAACTCCAGCTTCTCCAATGAATCGATCTGCTCATCAGCGGGCTCACGGATAAGGGTGCCATCGCGGTCAAGAAACAAATATTTACGTGCCATGGGAATTGTATTTTTGGTCAAATTGTTTGCATAGCTTCATCAACAGTCTGTTCTCCCCGGGCTTACCTATGGTAATGCGCACGGCCCTTTCGCAGTGGGTCAGATTGGAACGGTCCCTGATGATAACCCCTTTATTGCTGAGATAATCCATCAGCTTTCGGGGATCCTTCACCCGGACCAGCAGAAAATTGGCATCTGAGGGATGGACCTGTTCGACAAAACTGCAGCGGTTAAGAAAAGCTTCCACCTTCTGCCTTTCTCTGCGGATCACGCGTACAATTCTGCGAACCTGGCGGAACCTGTTCATTCTTCGCAGGGCCATTCTTTGTGTCAGCCGGTTGATGTTATAGGGATATTTAATGCTGGTAAGGATTTCAATGATCTTTGGATCGGCAAAAGCATAACCCAGACGTATACCAGCCAGGCCGGAGGCTTTTGAGAAAGTCCGAAGCAGGATCAAATTGGGGTAATTTCCCAGCAAGGACATAAATCCGGCGCTGCGGGCAAATTCCAGGTAGGCTTCATCGAGCACCACCAGACCCTCAAAATCCCTGGCCAACTCCCGCACTGTGTCCTCATTCAACAGGTTACCAGAAGGATTGTTCGGGCTACAAAGAAAAAGCAGCTTGGATTGTGCATCGGCCTGGCTGAGGATGTCAGCAGGGATGGGTTGAAAATCTTTACCCAACGGCACTTTTCTAACTTCAGCCCCATGGATATTAGCTGCCACTTCGTACATGCCATAAGTGGGCTGAGGAATGATCACATTATCCTCAGCCGGCTCAACAAAGGCCCGAATCAACAAATCAATGATCTCATCACTACCATTGCCCAGGAAGATCCGGGCAGGCTCTGTCGATTTTTGAAGGGCAATGCGTTTTTTAAGCTCCTGTTGCAGCGGATCGGGATAACGGTTCAGGGAACGTCCGAAAGGATTCTCATTGGCATCGAGGTAAACATATCCTCCAGCCTGATGGGTCTCCCTGGCTGACTGGTAGGGCTTCAGATCACGAATATTCTCGCGCATCAAATGTTCCAGTGGTTTCATATGATTATCTTTTTATTTATTACGGTCATATGTAACCCCCATGCTAAAACATGTCCTTGTTGTGTAGATTACTGGATGGGGGTTTCATAGGGATGCATTTTGATCATTCAACCGGACCTCAACGGCCTTTCTATGTGCCTCCAGTCCTTCTGCCTTTGCCATCTCCATGGTGGCGCTTCCGATATCTTCCAGGGCTTTCCGGTCGGCTTTCTGAAAGGTAATCCTTTTCCTGAACGAATCGAGGTTAACCCCGCTATAAGCCTTGGCAGCTCCATTGGTGGGCAGCACGTGATTGGTCCCGGAAGAGTAATCCCCCAGACTTTCAGGTGTATAGTTTCCAATAAAAACAGAACCGGCATTGCGCACCTCACCGGCAAGCTCATCGGCATTTTCAGTGGCCAGGATCAGGTGCTCCGGAGCATAATAATTAACCATATCCATGATCTGCCGTTGATCGGTAAGGAAGATCAACTTAGAGCTTTCCAATGACCTGCCAATGATTTCCTGCTTGGGTAGCTGCTGCATCATCTGTTCGACAGCTCTTTTGGCGCGGTCGATCAACTGCTCATCATCGGCAATCAGGATAACCTGGCTGTCGGGTCCATGTTCGGCCTGGGAAAGCAGATCGGCAGCAATAAAACGGGGCGGTGTATTTTTATCGGCCACCACAAGCACCTCCGAGGGACCTGCCGGAAGATCAATAGCCACACCTTCTAGTGAAACCATCTGTTTGGCCAGGGTCACAAACTGGTTGCCCGGCCCGAAAATTTTATCCACCTGCGGTATGGTTTGCGTACCATAAGCCAGGGCCGCCACAGCCTGAGCCCCTCCTATTCGGTATATGCGGTCGACTCCGCTGCGGGCGGCAGCGTAAAGGATGGCCGGGTGTACCTCCCCGTTCTCATCCGGCGGGGTAACCAACACAATATCCTTACATCCGGCTACACGTGCCGGAACAGCCATCATCATTACCGAGGAAAACAAAGGTGCAGAGCCTCCGGGGATATATATGCCGATGCGATCCATCGGAACCGCTTTCTGCCAGCATCTCAAACCAGCCTGAACATCTACCGAAATATCGCCCCCATTCTGTGCTTCATGAAACTTTCTTATGTTGGAGGCTGAGCGCTTGATCGCATCCTTTAACGCATCATCCAATTCTTCCTCCGCTTTCTGCATGGTGGCAGGGGAAACACGAAAATCTTCCAGGTCAGCTCCGTCCAGAGCCCTGGTATATTTTCTTATGGCAAAATCCCCGTTCTTCCTGACATCATCCAATATGGTGGTGACACTTTCGCGGATCTGCTCGGGATCCTGCATCGGACGTTTCAATAATTCGTTCCAGGTCTCTTTTGCCGGGTTCTTCAAGATTTGCATAGCTTTTTATTCATTCGTTAAACAATCATCTTTTCTATGGGCACCACTAAAATACCTTGTGCTCCTTTATCTTTCAGGCCATCAATGACGTCCCAGAAGTCATTCTCATTCAGCACCGAATGCACCGAGCTCCATCCCGGATCGGCCAGGGGCATGACTGTGGGGCTTTTCATCCCGGGAATCAGTGAAGTGATCTCTTCTAAACGATCGTTGGGTGCATTCAAAAGTATATATTTGTTGTTGCGGGCTTTCTTCACGGCCCGGATCCGAAAAAGCAGCCTGGACAACAGCTCTTCCTGTTCTTTGCCCAGCCCGGGCTGGGCAATCAATACGGCCTGAGAATCCATCACCGTTTCCACTTCACGCAACCCATTGCTTATAAGAGTACTGCCCGTGCTCACAATATCAAAAATTCCGTCCGACAAACCAATTCCGGGGGCTATCTCAACGGAACCGCTGATCTCGTGGATATCGGCCTCAATACCTTGTTGTTCGAAAAAATTTTTGAGAATGGTGGGATAGGAAGTGGCAATTTTTTTGCCTTGCAGGTCGGCGGGAGTTTTGTAGGGAGTGGATTTGGGAACGGCAAGGGAAAGCCGGCAACGTGCGAATCCCAATTCTTCCCTGGTATCGACTCCGGCCTGTTCCTCGGCCACTACATTTTCCCCTACAATGCCGATATCGGCTACCCCATCTGCGACATATCGCGGGATATCATCATCCCTGAGATACATCACTTCCAAGGGGAAATTGGAAGATCGGGAGAGCAGTTTGCGGGAACCATTGGTCAGTCCGATCCCGCATTCCCGGATCAGCTCAATCGACTTATCGCTGAGCCGTCCGGATTTTTGGAGTGCAATTTTTAGTTTGGTCATAGAGCAATCTTAATTATTTAAAAACGTTTTGTCTTTTCCCTTTCCCAGCGCTTAGCGATTCAAAGGGAACGCTCAGCGCTGAGAAAGGGATGGCACACAAAAAAGGCCCGCGGAAGTCCGCGGGCCTTTGTATTAGTAGTTAATTACAGGTTAATACATACCGCATCCCTTCCGCATCATTAAGGAGTTACCATGATGATGATGGTGGTGATGGACAGTATGTATGGTATTTTGAATCATGTTGTTGGTTTTGTTTTGAAATAAAAAAGGCCCGCAAAAATTTGCAGGCCCCGTTTGTATTTTTCTGAAAAATTTTTGCATTACAAAACAGGGCCATGTTTGCGATGGCTGTGATGATGACTCATATGGATTGGATTGTTTTTCATCAGGCACAAATATACATCATTTTTTCAATTTAACAACTATGGTGTACAAACATTTTCGAAAAGAGAATGTTCACCCCAGGTAAAAATTCATTGGAATAGATGCCCTAAGCGCTCTTGAGGAACGGTTAACGCTGTTATTGCGAAAAAACCGGCCCGCCAGAGATATCCGACAGGCCGGCAGGGATGAAGGCCTCATGCAGGGAGATCGTTTCTTACAGAGCACAGCAGCTCATATCAACACCATATTCGTTACTCCCTTTAATTGTTTTCAGAATCTAAGACTGGAAAATTATGCAGCAGGGTGACATTGCCCATCTTTTCGAAGGTGCTGCCATTGCTGTATTTGCCTTCAGCCTTATAGATGTAAACGTCCTGGGGCAAGAGCTCACCTTCAAAATATCCGTCCCAGCCGATGCGGAAATCATCACTGATGAAAAGCCGCTCACCCCATTTATTAAAGATCTCCAGCTTATACTCGACCACTCCTTCTCCTATCGGATGGAAGATGTCGTTATTCTGATTGGTGGGATCATCGGGCTTCCAGTGACCCTGGCTTGGACCGCTCCTGCTGGGGGTAAAGGCATCGGGAAACTGGATGAAGCCCTTGCCTTCCACCTGCACCAGATCCTCTTTTCTTAGTGAGTCAGAGCAGGTATGGATTATTTCATCCCAGCCCTTATATTTTTGGGAAGCGGTAAGCACCACATCGTAGGTACCCAGTTCCTCATAGACATGCTCGGGATTTTTCTTATCGGAGGTACCTCCATCCCCAAAATTCCAATGATAGCTCTCTGCGTAATTGGTGTAGTTGAAGCAATGCATGATCTGGTCGGGCAGCATTACAAGCTTGGGATCCACATCAAAGTCCACTTCAGGAACTTTAAAAACCTGGATGGTATCGGTGGCCACATCGCTTCCACCTGCACCCGTTGCTTTGAGGGATACATAGTAGGTGCCGGCCGAATCATAAACATGATTGGGGAACTGGCCCTTACCGGTTGTACCATCGCCAAAATCCCAGGAATACTCATAGGTCTCGTTGGTCTGGTTGACAAATGGCGACTCGGCCCCTGTAAAACTCACCTCGTGCGGTTCACATCCGTCTGGATCATCTATGGCAAAGTTGGCATAGGTTCGCGGGGGAAGTATCTGCACCTGCTTGCTGATGGTATCCAGGCAGTGCGAAGTGGTGCTCTGCACTTCCAAACCAATGGTATAACTATTCCATACATCATAATCGTGGTAGTTGGGGGAGCGAGCATTATACTTCTGGCCATCGCCGAAATCCCACTTATAATCCCATGGCCCCGAATTAGAGGCATTGGCGATAAACACCCGGTTCTCCGGCCATTTCTGAAGCTGCGGCGTTGCCGTGAACTGAGCATTGGGCTGGGCATAAACCTCTACCGGTTTGGTAACGGTATCCTTGCACTGGAAAGCCGAACTGGAGATAAGCTGAACATCATAAGTAGTATCTGATCCACTGGTATTGACAAAACGGTGTATGGGGTCTTCCTGGCTGGATGAGGATCCGTCGTCAAAATCCCACAGGTAATGATCGGCATTCTGACTGTTATCGGTCAATGCCACCGGATGCGGATGGCAATCGGCCGGATTGTCCATAGTGAAATCAGCAATCACTTCCGGATACACGTTCAATATCAAAGAAGTGCTGTCGACACAACTCCGGTTGCTTTCCACATACAACTCCAGGTTATAATTCTTAACGGTATTGGTGTTGTTGCCTCCATAGGAATAGTCGGTCACCACGTCATCGGTGGTGTTGGTATTTCCATCGCCAAAGCGCCATTCGAAGGAGCTGTGTCCGATGGATTGATTCTCCATGGTAGTGAGCAGTGGCGGACAGGAAGCTGTGGTATCAATGTCAAAACGTGCCCGGGGCTGATGGTAAACCGTTATGCTCTTACTGGTGTCGTGCCGGCAGTTATAGGGTGAGATCACCTCCAGATCGATGGTAAAGGAAGTGTCGTTGACCCGGTCGTAGTTGGTAAAGGTATGTGTGGGCTGTGTAGCCGATGAGGTAGCACCATCCCCGAAACTCCAGCTATAGGTAGTATTGGCCGGAACGGATGCCTGATCCGAGAAGTCGATCTCCAGGGGGCTACACCCTTCCACCCGGCTCATGCCAAAATCGGCATCCACATCGTGGTACACGGTAATGGTATCCCCGTATACAGAGGCACATCCGTGTGGGTTTTCCGCTCTCAGCTGCACATCATAATAACGCAACGTGGGATCCTGATTGGTGAAGGTATAGCTAAAATCGGAGGTATCTGTCGGGGCGCTTCCTACCGCACCGCCATCCACCGACCATTGATAGGTGTTGTTCAGGTTACCTGTCGAAGTATTATCGAAGGTCACATCATAAGGCGGGCAGCCCTCGTCCTGAGCAATCTTAAAATCAGCCCGCACCTTGGAATAGACCGTAATATTTTGTAAGGCGGTATCGGTGCAACCGTAAGGCGTCGATGCCATATAGCGTACACGATAGATGGTATCTCTAACCGCCGGGTTGGTGAACTCATGGCTGGGGTCCTCGAGGTTGCTGGAAGCGCCGTCTCCAAATTCCCAGCTGAAGGAGCCGGCAGTAGGATTGTTCTCCTCAAACTGAACGGTAAGGGGGTTACAGCCTCGAATGGTATCCTGCGTAAACCGGGCATTCAGGGATGAGTGGACCGTGATTTCTCTTTGCAGGGTATCGTAGCAATGGCCATTGGTCACGATCAGGGTCAGACTCTTATCCTGCGAGGAACCGGAGGTATTGATATAGGTGATGGGAAAGCCCACGGTGGTGGTTGTAGAATCGGCGTCACTCAGGGTGAGCGAAGGATCATGATCCCAGAACCAATAATATTGATTGATTCCACCGGTGGAATTGTCGGTGATGGATATATTCAGGGGCGAACAACCGCTGTTTCTGTCCACCTCAAAATCCGCCTGGATAAAGGGGTGCACCTCTACCGTATCGGTGATGGTATCCCGGCAGTTATATGGGCTGATGGCCTGCAAACGGGTCAGGAAAAGGGCTGTGGTATCTCCTGAATGCAGAAAAGTATGAGTAGGTTCAAAATCCTTTGTGGAGAGCCCGTCACCGAAATCCCAGTGATAGGTCAGTCCGCTGTTATCGGCTGTATTGCTGTAGGCTGAAAGGTTATCGAAGGTCAGCTCGAAGGGGTTGCAGCCGAGGGCATCCAGGGGTGTATAATCGGCCGTTACTTCAGGATAGACCACCACACGGCGTTTCATGGTATCGGAACACCCCAATCCATTATCTGCAATCAGCGTCAGCTGGAGGGTATCGATGGTGCCGTGGGTGTTGGTGTAGGTTTTAGTGAATCCTCCGGCGAAACCGGTGGTATCGGCGGCCGGTATGTGGGCATCATCCCAGAACCAACGATAATTGCCGCCGCTGGAATAGTTGTTCACCTGTATCTCCAGCGGTGAACATCCTGCACCGGTTGAGATGGTAAAATCAGCCTCCACAAAGGGATGGACCCTAACGCGGTCGACCAGGGTATCGGCACAACCATATGGATTCGAGACCCGCATAGAAACCGGGAAAACAGCCGTGGTATCGCCGGTATGGGCAAAGCTGTGATCGGGTTCATAAAGGCTTGAAGTGCTCCCATCCCCAAAATCCCAGTCGTAAAGCAAGCCCGTGGTATCGCCGGTACCAACATATTCGCTTTGATTGCGAAAGGCCACTTCCGCCGGATTGCAGGCCAGGGTATCCAGGGGCTGCCAGGCAGCTGTGACATGCGGATAGACAATGATGTTCCGGTGAACGGTATCCTGGCAGCCATCTTCGTTTTCGACTATCTGCCGCAAACGCAGGGTGTCGGGAACAGTACCTGTATTTTGGAAGGTACGGGTGAAATAGTTGTCGGTGATCGTGCTGTCGGTATGGCCATCCTCATCAAAATCCCAGTAAACACTGTCTATACCTCCCTCTGAGGTATTCTCAAAGTGAACCTCAAAGGGCGAACAGCCGTTGGTCTCTTCTACCTTGAAGTCGGCCTTGATATAGGGAGATACGGTTATTTGAGAAGAGGCGCTGTCCTGGCACCCATGAGGAGAGGTGACGGTCAGCTGAACCTGATATACCGTATCGGCAGGGTTGATGTTGTCGAACAGATGCCCGGGCTCGTAACGGTGAGACGCTCCCCCGTCACCAAACTCCCAGTCATAGCTCAGGCCGGTGGTATCATTCGTTGTCATGCCGGTATACCTTGACTGGTTTGTGAAGGATACCGGCAAGGGATTGCATCCATCCATATCTCCGGGGGTATATTCAGCAGTCACCTCAGGGTAGACGTACACTGTACGGGTAAGGGTGTCGTAGCAATGGCCGTTGCTTACACGAAGCTGTATATCAACGGTATCAATTTGGGTGGTAGCTGTGTCATAGAAATAGGTCAGCGGGGGGCTGGCCTTTCTGCTGTAAGTGGTATCGCTAAAGGACATGCCACTGGTCCCCGTAAAGCTCCAGAAAGCCGTATCCACATCCCCGTGGGAATCATGCGAAATGCTCAATGGCAGCGGCGAGCAACCGGCTACGGTATCCACGGTAAAACCAGCATCAATATAGGATCGCACAGTAATATTTTCATAGGCCGTGTCCTTGCAATGGTAAGGTGAGGTAGCCACCATCTCAACATTATAAGTAGTATCTGTATTCTTGTTGTTGATATACTGGTGTTGAGGGGATGTTTGGGAAGACGAAGCGCCGTCTCCAAAATCCCACGTATAAGTATCCAGGTTGCCACTGGAAGTGTTGTTGAAGGATACATCCAATGGATTACATCCAATGGTGGTGTTTTGATCAAATGAGGCGTTTATTTCCGGATACACCCTCACATCGCGCTGAAATTCATCCACGCAGCCACTGGAGTTGTTGGCCACCAGACGAAGCTGGTAGACTGTATCCGAATTGGTGGTATTCGGATAGGTATAGTAATGTATTGAATCTGAGTTATGGGAATCAACCGATTTATCATAAGTATAGTCCCAGTCATAATCATCCGCACCGGTGGTTTGATTGGCTATTTTCACTTCATGTGGTGCACACCCCATGGATTGATCGACCTGGAAGAAAGCATCCACGTTCTCCACCACTTCCAACCTGACCCGTATGGAAGTGTCGGCATAACAGGCCCGCGTCATCTCCACATAATAATCGTGCACACCAACCGGAGGTAAAGCTTTGGGATTGGCAATGTAGTTGTCGGAAAGATAATCGGGGGGAGTCCATTCATAGGTAAGCCCGCCGGTAGCTAAGAGCTGAATGGTATCACCCTGGCAATTACCGGGTGAAATGTCAGAAGCTGTGGCTACATCTTGTGCCAGGCCTCTATTCTCAACAAAATCAGAAAAATATCCGTATTTACAACCAGTGGTGGATCCCCCGTTTATCAGTCCCAGGTGGAAAACATCCTCCGTATTGTATACCTTGGTCACCTCATCCAGGGGAACGCCCCCTGTCTTGTCGTCGGTAAACAGTTTTTCATTGTTCTTCAACACATACCAGTTGGGCTTACCCGGAACCTGCTCAAATTTGTTCGGATCCAGATGATGGGTTGAACCGTCCTCGTACTCAAAGTAAAAATCGTCCTGGGCCCCGTCCCTGACCATCAGGTTTAAATAAAAGTCCTGGTCGTTGCTTCGGTAAAAGCTCACCTCAATCGAGCCGGTACAGCCGTCAATGGTGGGGAGAACTGCCCCTCCCATTTCACATCCAAAGCCGGTGAGATGATAAACATATACAGGTTTGCTGCCCCGGATGTGGGTTGCATTGTTGGTGATAGACTGCACAAAATACTGTCCGGCATCAAATGTACCCTGTGATGTACCATCCACAAATATCTCCGTACCGTCTTGTGTGGGTACCACATAAGCTCCTTCACCTGAAGAGAGTTTTCCCTTCATCACAATGTATTCATGTCCGGCTACCCCGGCAGGTACCATCTGGTCGCCGTTAAGGTCGCGACACCCATTGGGATGGGCATCCGAATCGTCGCTGATGGTAACGGCAATATTTTCTCCAGATATCACTTCTAACTTTGAACCCAATAAGTGCTCAGGTCCTGTATTGCCGGCGGCTACAACAGAAAATGTTTCGCCTTTATCCAAAACGGGGGTAAGAAATGGTGTTCCGGCCGGATAAACGCCTCCACCAAACTTGGCCACATCCTGAGAAGGAGTAATCCGCACCTGGGTACCATCTGAAGTGGCTACAATATCGATGGCCGATAAGGGATCGGGATCGTAACCCAAATCATTGTCGAAGGTATTTTGAAAGGGAGTAAAAAAGACTTTCCCGAGAGCATTTTCCCCTTTCAGGGCAAAAATATCGGGATTATAATATTCATCCTCCTCATAATAGACAGTGATGTTGTTGCTGGATTCAATATGGATTCCCTTCTGAAGTACCTGATCATACGGGTAGTTTTCAATGTAGCTTATGCTATCCGTAAGATCGACTGTTTTCGATGTATTGGCCGGTATGGAGACATTGATCGGTTTGAAGCCAGTGGGATTGGTAACGGGATCAAATTCATTGGCAGGCTGGGTAATGGTAACATCTGCGGGAAGATCCATGGCAGAGAGCCGAAGATAAATGGGTTCGCCTCCCCCACCACTCGAGGGATGACCAGAGGTGATTTCGGGTGCCACAAACCAAAATTCGGTATCTGTTTGGGAAAAACAAAACTGGAAGCTCACGAGAGATAATAAGAAGAGAAGGATGACCTTTTTCATAAATGTGACATTAGAACCGACAAGCCTGGAACAAATTTGCAAGTTCCTAAAACAAAAGGTTATAATTTTCGTACAATTGCTCAAAAATTTAATACGGATTACAACAAATAAGGTTTCTAAAATATCCCTTACCGGCCAATAAACCACTAATTATGTTATAATATCTGTTACAATGAAAAAGATATTTAAAATCACTGTTATTTCTTTCATTGCACTTTTCTATGCAGGGCATCCGGCTCTGTATGCCCAGACTCAGGAAGATAGCATCATCTTTAACGAAAACTTTGAACTTCAGAGCAAACCAGCCAACTGGACTTATGAATATGTAGATGGCAATATAGAATGGCAGTACCAGGAAGGTGGATACACCACCAATCCCGATATAGAAGGTAGTGGCCATCCCCCCTATGCTTTCCAGGGCGAAGGGAACGCCATGTTTCATTATGCCAGCTATTCAGGAGAAACAACCAAACTAGTCACCCCGCCCATCGATTTGAAGTACGCAGTAAAACCTGAGCTGATTTTCTGGCATGCCCAGGATGAAAGGGAAAGCCTGGGTGAAAAAAACAATGATGAATTAAGATTGTACACCAAAAAATCAGGCGACAGCAACTGGACCTTACTTAAAACATATACCGAACTTGTAAAAGAATGGACCAAACGACAGGTCCTTTTGCCCGACAGCATATTAAGTGAAGATTTTTACCTTGCTTTTGAAGGCAAAACAAAAAATGGTTATGGCACCTGCATCGACAGCGTCACCATCGTAGAAAGAGGAATTGCCTCCAAGTACATTGATGAAATCAATTACAGGCAACCTGTTACCGATTTTGTACCTACCAATTCCAACAAAAACCGCATCATGCGAATCGATTTTGCAGTCGGTGGCAATGACGGAACACTGGAACTCGACTCTATTGGCATCACATCCCTGAATACCGACGACAACAACATTACAGAAAACGGGGTAAAACTTTTTGCCTCCAGCGACACCTTATTTGTAAACAGCCAACAAATAGCTTCAGGAATTGGTTTCACCAATGGAAAGGCAATCTTTGACAACCTCAATTATGACCTGCCCGTGGGGTTGTCATCCGTATGGATTACTTATGATATCATGGAGGATGTGGACCATACCCTTCAAAACAACATCGTTGATGCTAAGATTAAAGCCAATGCCATTAAGATCAACAACGATACTTATCCGCTCATCAATAAATCGCCTTTGGGTGAGAGGAAAATTTTCGAATCCATCTTCTACGATAACTTTGAAAATGATAAGAACTGGGCATTGACAGGTGAGTTTGAAAGAAATCAACCGCAGGGACTTGGCGGGTCAATAGGATCGCCTGACCCCACCAATGCACCTTCAGGTCAATATGTTCTGGGAACAGATCTTTCCGGTTTGGGAAGCACCTCCGGTGATTATGAATTCGATCTTACAGAAAAGGCCTATAAAGCCACATCCCCAATGTTCGATTGCTTTTATTACCAGGACATCTACCTTTATCTTGACAGATGGCTGAATGTGGACGGCTCGGATAAGGTATACCTGGAAATCTCACATGATAATGGAAATACATGGGAGACTCTCTGGGAAAACAACAGTACCAGGACTGCTGACAACTGGTCAAATATCACTTATGATTTAAAATCTTATATCAACCGTGTCGATAGTGTAAGGGTTCGTTTTAGTCTGGGACCCACCGACGGTTACTGGAATTTTTCTGGTTGGAACATCGACAACATCTTTTTTACCGGTGATTATATCTCACAGGATGTGAGTATTACGGATTGGATCGCACCCCTTCAGCAGTGTCAGTACAACGGTCAGGCTGGTGTTCGTGTAAAAGTCAAAAACTTCGGGGGAGATCCAACCAGGGACACCATTCCTCTGGTCTATTCCTTCGACGGAGGAGAAACAGAGGTCAGGGACACCGTTTTTCAAAGTATCCCTGTAGGTGATTCTTTGGTCCACACTTTTTCAACTCCGGTAGATCTAAATCAACCTGCCCTTTATGAGAATGTATACGCCAAAACTGCTTTGCCCTCCGATGAGGTAGAGGATAATGACCGGTACAATTACGAATTGCTTATCCTACCAACATACAAGCCACCTTATGAAGAAGATTTTGAAAACACTCCTGATTATTTCTGGCAGGTAGGCGGAGAAAACAAAACCTGGACATATACTCAACCTGTTGGCTCCCATATAGATACAGCTGCATCGGGGCGGTTTGTCTGGGTAACCGATTCTTCCTTCTACTATCCAAACAACGATTCAACCTTCCTTGAATCGCCCTGTTTTAATTTTTCGGATATGAAAAAACCGGTTTTTGAATTCAAAATGATGACCGAGTTTGAGAAGGGAAAAGATGGCTTTGCTCTCTACTACTCAATAGACGATGGTGTAACATGGATCCTGGTTCCCAAGCAGGACACCTTCAAATGGAACTGGTACAATTCGGATAACATAGCTGCTTTGGGTACTGCGGGATGGGATACAACCACCAGTTCTTGGACCAGGGCCAGGCAGGTACTTCCCAGTGAACTGGAAGGACAGTCGCAAGTTAAATTCCGCTTTCTGATGGAAAGCGATGAGATCACCCAAAGAGAAGGAGCAGCCATCGATGACATCAAAATCTATGAAGCCCCGCCGGATGTGGGGGTGAGTACCATGCCCTGGCCCGAGAGCCAGTGCGAGCTGAGCGATGCTGTGTATCCCGAGGTCTACATCACCAATTTCGGCATCGACACACTTTTCGCAGGCGATTCCATACCCATCGCTCTGAAACAACAAGACAATGCTTTCATAAAGGACACCCTGGTCCTTTCCTCCTTCCTGGAACCCGGTGATTCGGTCCAATACACCTTCAAGGATTCACTGGACATGTCCTATTCAGGCGATTATCCCATGAAAATATACACCCACCTGGAAAATGACCCTTTCTTCTATTCCGAAAACAACAACGACACCCTCGCACGAACCATTTCCGTTCTGGGAATGCCCCGATACGACATCGGGTATATTATAGGCACACCTCCACCGGTAGATACCACCCTGGATGCAGGTGCCGGCTACTCCAGTTACAATTGGAATACCGGGGCCACCACACAGACCATTGATGTGACTTCTACTGGCTGGTACAAAGTTACCGTGACTAACGACAATAGTTGTAGTGCCACCGATTCAGTAAAAGTAGTTGACTCGGAGATCAACACCGGCATCACCCAAATCATCACATCAATTGGTGACGCCTGTACCCATCCCAACCCTCTTGAATACACGGTTGAGGTCAGCAACATGGGATTGACCGACCTGAATGCGGGCGATACCATTCCCATGGCTTATCAAATAAACGAACAGGAACCGGTGGCCGACACCATGTTCCTTTCCGGCTCTGAATCCCTGACCACCACAGCTCCGGACAGCACCATCCAGTTCTCCTTTGCGGAAAAACTGGATCTCAGCGAACCGGGCACATATGAACTAAAATTCTACACCAATTTCAGCGAGGATTACGACCGCCGTGACGATACCGCGACAACCACGGTAAACACCTGGGGCTACCCCGACACCGAGCTGCGCTATGATACGTTGCTGACCACCCAGGCCGACACCCTTACACTCGATGCAGGGTCAGGTTTTGACAGCTATCAGTGGCAGGACGGCTCGTCCAGTCAAACTTTCAACATCCAGCACAACAGGAGTCAATGGTACAAAGTTGTGGTAACGGATATACATGGATGCGGAGATGATGCAGATTCCACACACGTCATTGCCTCCGACATCGGCATCGATTCCCTGGTGCATCCATTGAACAGCTGTGAATTCACCAGTTCGGAACAGGCTGTGGTGCGCATCCGAAACCACAGTGCCGATACACTGCTGGCCGGTAGTATAATCCCTGTGGGTTTGCATGTAAACGGCACTGCCTATAACGACAATGTAAGCCTGGCCGACAGCATCATGCCCGGCGGTTATTCCAATGTCACCCTGGATCCGGTCTTTGACATTTCTGCACCAGGAGCCCACCAGTTCCGTGTTTATACCAGCATAACACCGGATGCCAACCACAGCAACGACACCCTTCAAAAAGAGATACATACCTGGGGCTATCCGGATGTTGAGCTTGCACGCGACACCATTTATACCACACAGGCCGATACAGTTGAATTTTCTGCAGGCAGCGGGTTTGACTCATATACCTGGCAGGATGGTTCGGGCGGGGAAATCTATGAGGTTTCAAAGAAATATTCAGCCCTATATAAGGTAACCGTCTCCGATGCCCACGGTTGCGGAACAGACAGCGATTCCACACAGATCTTCACCTACGACCTGGGTATATCGGAAATGACTTCACCCAAAAGCGATTGCGAACTGAGCGATGCCGAACCCATCCGGATCAAAGTTAAAAATTTCAGCAGCGACACCCTGAAAAGCGGGGATAAGATTCCCATGGGTTACCAGGTGGAGGGAGGTCCGCTTAACCGCGATACCCTGACTTTGGCAGACATGTTGTTGCCTGGAAATTCAATATCACACACTTTTAGCCAGAAAGCGGATCTCAGCAACCTGGAGACGACCTATCGCTTCGATATATTTGTTGATCACCCGCACGATGCCAACATGTCCAACGATACCCTGCTGGATGCCGTCAAAACATTTGGATACCCGGAGTTTAGCCTAAATTATGATACCCTTGTCACCACCCAGGCCGATACGGTGAAGCTTTTCGGAGACATAGACGAAAATGCCTACCTGTGGCAGGATGGCACCAATACGGATACCTTCTATGTCGACCGCAACACCACGGAGACCTACCACCTGACCGTCACCGACCTGAACGGATGCAGCTGGCGGGATACCACCGAGGTGATCACCTACGACCTGGCAGTGGATTCCATCATCAACCCGGTGGCTGCCTGTGAACATGGATCAGCCGAGTCCCTCACCATCCAGGTGAAAAACAACGGACAGGACACCCTGCTTACAGGCCGTGCCCTGCCCCTGGGTTACCGCTTCAACGGTAGTTCAAACTCTTACGAGGACCATATGCTGGTAAAGGACCTGCATCCCGATTCCACGTTCAGCCATACTTTTGGCGAGACATTCGACATGACCGGTCTCGGGACATATGAATTCACAGCATTCAGCGCAATGAGCAACGACGCCCGGCGGGCCAACGACACCATGAGGTGGAATGCCGATCATTACGGCTACCCCCAGGTAGATCTGGGCCCGGACACCCTGTTCACCAACCAGGCCGATACAATTACCCTCGAAGCTCCCCCGGGCTACGACAGCTATCTCTGGCAGGACGGCTCAACAGGAGAAACCTTCTCAATCACCTCCAAAGCATCCAGGCTCTATCATGTTACCGTGACCAATGATAACGGCTGTTCCGTGAGCGATTCCGTCCGAATCATTGCCACCGACATCGAGATGCTCTCCGTGCTCACACCGCAATCGGGTTGCGGACTGGGCCACCAGGAAGAGGTAACCGTGGAACTTTATAACAACTCTGCCAGCAGCATCCCCGGAGGGGAGACATTCACACTGACCCTGATCACTCCCCAGGGTACCATCCACGACGATGTGATGAACCTCTCCAATGCTTTCCAGGCAGGCGACACCCTGGAGTTCACCTATACCAGGAATGTGGATCTTTCCCTGGCGCAGACCTATGAACTGGAAGTTTATGTCGACTATGAAAAAGATTTCACAGGAGCCAACGATACGATCCGGAAAAACATTGAAGCCCTGCCTACGCCCCGACCAGACCTGGGGCCGGACACCTCTGTTACGGCCGGAGAGTATACCCTGGATCCCGGAGCTTTTACCCAGTATCTCTGGCACGACGGATCGCAAAAAAGCACTTTCACCATCACAGCCCAAAACACTACAGCCGACAGCCTATACTACGTAGAAGTTACCAACGAGGCAGGTTGCAAAGCCAGCGACACGGTGAAGGTGGGCATGACAGTCTACGATCTGAGTATATCGGCCATCGCCAGTCCCGGTAACCTCTGCCGTCCACAAAATGACACCACCGTGTCCTTTACCCTGGAAAATACAGGAAACCAGGTCATTCCTTCCGACAGCCTGATCTCCGTCGCCTATCAGTTGGACAACCAGGGAGAAGTGGAAGAAACCATCAACCTTTCCAGTAATATGTTGCCTGAGGATTCGATGATCTATGAATTCTCGGATAAAATCAGTCTGCAAAACAGCGGCAGTTATGATTTTACATTATCCACCTCTACCGGAGGGGACATGGTTCCTTCCAACAATGACACCACCTTCACGTTTGAGGTCTATCCCCTGCCCGATCTCGACCTGGGCGAGGATACACTGAACACCGAGCTGCCTTATACCCTTGATCCGGGGAATTTTGAAGCTTACGAATGGCAGGACGGCAGCACGTCCTCTACCTATGAGGTCCAGCAACCCGGCACCTACAGCCTCACCGTCTTCAATCAATACGGTTGTTCGGATTATGATGAGATTGTTGTAACCGATGCCACAGATATAGACCTGTCCGCCCATGCCGGTTATTCGGCTACTATCTATCCCAATCCGGCACAGGAATACCTGATCGTTGAGCTGGAAGCTGAGGGCATCAAATCATTTACCTTGCGCCTGGTCAGCACCCAGGGCCACCTTGTCCAGAACAGAAAAGCCTCTCTTGAAAATGGCCGCATACGCCTCGATACACGTAACCTGGCCCGGGGTATCTACTATCTGACCATCGCTACCGACCAACATCTACAAACCCGAAAGGTTATCATCAAGTAATACGGAATCCTACCACCCTTCACATCAATCCCGGTCTCGCACAGACGAGCCCGGGAACGCAGGAGGTTTCCGACCAGCAAAAAAGAAAGATACAACAAAGATGGGTCTGTTTTGATAAATAACTTCTCATGATAGATTAAGCTATTTACATTCTCTTAAAAGTTGGCTACCTTTAATCATTTCTCTACTTTAAATGATGCCCATGGATTCGAAAGATCAAAGCCGGCAGGAAAGCCATTCTTACCTGAAATTCAGGATTGGCGATACGCATCTGGCTATACCCTCAAAAAAGGTATGGATGATCCTGCATGGTGAGACGATCCAGGGCGTTACGGGCGCACCCCATTCCATGAAGGGAAAGATTCCTTTCTATACGGGTGCCACCCCGATATTAGATCCCCAGCAAAAACTGCCGGTCGATGCTTCTCATTGCGACGATTCAGAGGGGTGTGTTCTAATGATGGAATTCAGAAAGGGAAACTCTGAAAGAAGGGATCATTTCTTCGGTTTGCCGGTAGATCAGGTCATAGGCATTGATGAGATATCTGCCAAAGACATTTCTCCCGCCAAACACTCCTTATCCGGATCTGACCGGGACAACCCGGTTGGCACGGCAGAGGTCAACCACGAAACCATCCACATTGTGGATCCTGAAAAGCTGATCACTTCGAAAGACATGAAGCTTTTTTGGGAAGCATGCCAATAAAGGTTGCCGGAGTGATGTCCCGGTTCAATACAGATGGAGAAGCTTGCGGGTGAAGGTTCGGGATCCGGCCCTTATCCTGATATAGTAACTCCCTGGTGAAAGGCTTCCCCCGCTCGTATTCAGATTGAACCGATGCAAACCGGGTGGTGTATGTTCTATTTCCATGCTGCGTACAATCCTTCCCTGGGCATCGGCCAGCTGAATGACAAGGTTTTCAACCTCCCGCTGAAAATGAACCTCCACATGCAAGACATCCTGGAAAGGATTGGGATAGCAGATAAAACGGTTCCCTGGCCCATCCTCATCCACCGACTGGACAATCCGCCTCATAACCACATCCATGCGATTTACCTGTTCCCTTCCCACTTTTATATTCCGGACCAGGGTATCGCTGTAACCCGCAGCGGAAAAACGCAGATCATAGTTCCCTGTATCGATCATGCGGTGGTAATCGCCCACATCAGGATCGGTAAAAACCATGGAGCTGTCCTGCTCCCGGTCATGACCCACCACCTCCACCATGGCCTTCAGCGGCTTGCCCCATTCATCGGACACCACCCCCCGGATACCCCGCAGACATTGCTCCATGTACCTCAACAATGCCTCGCGGTTGTAATTCCAGTAATCCGGCAAGGTGGAAGCAGGGGGAATCTTGTCATCCGATATCTCCATGGTTACCTCCCGGGACTGCTGAAAATAGGTCATGTAATCCTGTCTCCCCCCATAGATAGTGTACCAATCGGTGCCTTTGATGATACCACTGGGGGTGAGAATGGAGAAATATCCTTCCGGGCTGTTCTCCTGGGCACTTTCAGCATAAATCCTGCTGATGTGGCGAAGCCAGGAACTGTCCGCATGCGATCGCTCCCAGGTATCCCACGGATAATTGGCCACTTCCGCACCCCCGTGGAAGTTGGCCGACAGGGTGATGTGCTGCTTCTTTGCGAAATCCATCATAGCCCGGGTCTCCGGCTGCCAGCTTTGCCCATCGGGATGGGGACCATCCTGCGGATCGGGAAAATTACGATTCAGATCCACTCCGTTGGCGTTATAACGAGAAGCCTCCGAGAGGGTCTGATCATCATGGCCATACGTACCATCCGGGTTGGCATTGGGGTTGATAAAAATATCTATGCTGTCCACCAGGTTCGTAATGCGCTCATCCTGGCCGTAAGAGGTAAGGAGGGTATCGATCAAACGGAGCATCAACACGTAACCTACCGCCTCGTTGCCATGCATGGTACTGGTATAAAACAGCTCCGGCTCATCCTCCTCCCGCCCGGGATGATCCGTGATACGCATTACCAGAAGGGATCTGCCAAGCACGGTTTTCCCAATGGTGTCGAGTTCACAAATGTCCGGATAGGCTGAAGCCATACTGTCCATCATAGCCTCATATTGTCCGTAAGATGGGTAGGCATCCCATCCGCTCATATCAGCAGATATAGCAGCCGTCTTCAATCTTTTATTGCCGGGCAGAGGCAACAACTGAATATCATATGGGGTATTCCTCCTGAACCTTTCCATTTGTTCACCGGTGGCATAGGCATAAACAACCTTGTCACGGACATCATCAATGGAGATCATCCGGGTAACCGAGTCCAGCTCACTCTTATGATCTATTCGAAATTTTATGTAATGCACCTTCTGGCCCTGCAGGGAATGGGAAGCCATAACCAGAAAAAGCAGGAGGAGCAGAAAACGTATCATTGGCCAGGTTATTGAACCAGGGTCATCTCTTCGATCAGCCAGTCGGCTTCAGCAAACCGGTCGATGATGAAAAGGGCGTACCGAATGTCGAGGGTGATATTGCGGCACTGGGTAGGATCGTACATGATATCGCTCATGGTACCCTCCCAGTTGCGGTCGAAGTTCACCCCGATCAGCTCACCGTTGGCATTGATGACCGGACTGCCTGAGTTGCCGCCTGAAGTATGGTTGGAGGCAATGAAACATACCGGCATTTCTCCCTGGCTGTTGGCATATTTACCATAATCCTTTTCGTGATAAAGGGTCTTCAATTTATCCGGCAGCTGATAGACTTCCAGTCCTTTCCGGTTCTTTTGCATCACCCCTTCCAGGGTGGTTTGATACTGATAAACAACTGCATCCCTGGGCTGGTATCCTTTGACCTCACCATATGCTACACGCATGGTAAAATTGGCATCCGGCCAGAAGACCTGATCCTCCTTCATAGTCCTCAATCCCCTGACATATATACGATAAAGACTATCAAGCTGTACATTATATTTTTGATAGCCCGGCATAATCTTATTCCGGTATAATTCACTGAAGCTTTGGGCCAGGCGGTAAGCCGGATCTTTTTTTATCCGGCTGGTATCGGAAAGCTTAAATTCATCCAGAAAAGCATACACTTTTGAGGAATCGGTAAACATCGACTCTTCATAGAGCTCCTCCACATAGGCCTTCACATCTCCCTGGTATTGCTGATCAATCCTGTCAAAAACGCGTGGATGGAATTTTTCATCGATGTTCTTGCGGTAAGCCCGGAAAAGACGGGGTGCGATCTCCCGGTCGATCGCAGGCACATAATCTTTATAGAACGATGTGGCATCCAGATTATCGATGAGGGATGGAATGTTATCGGGATTTCTCGCATCGATCAGTTCATTAAAGCCTGCAACAAAACGCATCAGCTCATTGCCGTAATAACCGGCCTCAATGTAATAATCGCGCGCCATCACATAGGGCTGGTAATCATCATACACCGATTCAAAGGTTTGGATCAATCCTCCATATTCCTCCTGGCGTTTGGTACTGGACCGAACCCATTGGGTAAATTCCTTCTCCAGTTTCTGCTTCTTCTCAATGGCATCCAGTCGTTTTAGCCCTCGAATCATGCCCTTCCAACGCTTCCATGAGTTGCTCACGCCCGATTGCTTGGCTGCATATTTCAGCTCGATGGCTTCGCTTTCACTCATATACTTGTCCATCACCTCCAGGCGGATGTCACGCAAATGGATGCGCTCGGGATTCCTGTGTTTCTGAATGATACTGACAGCGTGAGATGTAAGGTGTTGTTCGGTACTACCAGGATAACCCATTACCATGGTAAAATCACCCTTATCGATGCCGTTCAGGGATATGGGAAGGTGCTTCCCGGGGTTATAAGGCTGGTTGGCCGGATCATATTCGGCGGGCTCATTATTCTTGCCGGCATAAATGCGGAAAAGGGAGAAATCACCGGTATGACGAGGCCACATCCAATTGTCGCGGTCCTTGCCATACTTGCCTACGGATGAAGGAGGAGCACCCACCAGGCGAACATCCCTGTAGGTCTCATAAATAAACATATAAAACTCATTGCCATAATAAAAGGGTTTGGTCACAGCCCGGTAATGGGTCCCTTCTGTGGCCTGTTTTTCTATTTCCGTGACAACCGAATCGATCACCTGCTGACGCTCCTGTTCCGCCATTTCCTCATTGAGATGCTGAACCACCCGGTCCGTTACATCTTCGATGCGTACAAGAAAGGTTGCCGTCAATCCCGGGTTTGTGAGTTCTTCTTCCATATTGTCTGCCCAAAAACCATCCTCAAGGTAATTGTGCTCCATGGTGCTATGTTTCTGTATGGAGCCATAACCACAATGGTGGTTGGTGATAAGCAAACCCTTATCAGATATCAGTTCTCCCGTACAGCCACCTCCGAATATCACTATGGCATCTTTCAGGCTCGAATGATTGATGCTATAGATTTCCTCGGCGGAAAGGCGAAAGCCCTTCTTATGCATGTCGTCCATGTTAAACTTATGCAATAGGCTGGGTATCCACATACCCTCACCCGAAAAGACGCTTCCTGAAAACAGAAGCAAAATAAAAAGCAGAATGAAAGGTCTTTTTCTCATAAATAAAGGATCGGTTTGACGAGGTTAATTTTTTATGTTCAAAAATTTCTTGAGTTCCACATAGAGCTTTTGAACCGGCAGACCCATTACATTGAAGAAGGAACCTTCAATCTTCTCTACGCCAATGTATCCTAACCATTCTTGTATGCCATATGAACCGGCCTTGTCGAAGGGCTCATACTTGTCGATGTAATACCATATCTCCTTGTCAGTCAAATCCTTAAAATATACATCCGTGCGGGATGAAAAGGTTGATTTTTGATTCAGGGAACGGATACACACCGCAGTATATACCTGATGAACCGTACCTGACAAGGACCTTAGGATGTCATACGATTCCTTTTCGTCCTTGGGTTTCTGCAGCACCTGGTCGTCTTTCCATACAATGGTATCGGCGGTGATCACGATGGTATGCTCATTCAATTCATCATCGAAGGCGTCGGCTTTCATACGGGCCAGGTAAAGGGGAATCTCTTCTTTTGACAGATTCTCAGGGTAAACTTCCTGAACCATCTGCTTGAGTTTTACGTCAAATTTTAATCCGAGCTCTTTCAGCAGATATTGACGTCTTGGTGACTGCGACCCCAGAATGATCTGGTACTTTCCAATCTCCTCAAAGAAGTTCATACGAGTTGGGTTTGAATGATGTATCTGGCCACCAAAGCATATAATACCCCAAGCAGCATAACAACCTTCAGAATATGGCTGATCAGCCGAAAATCTTCCTTCTTATCTGCTTTGATGGTTTTAAATATCAAAAATAGTAAAGGTAACCACAAAAACAATGAAAAATATACCAGGGTGATGGCATCGCCCAGAAATTTAAACCAGGCGAATATCAATCCTGCCAAAGTAGCCATGGTAAGGACATGCACCACCACCTTGGAGGATTGCATACCCAGCACCACGGGCAGGGAGTTTCTCCCGTACAGCCTGTCGCCTTCAAAATCTTCCATATCCTTTATGATCTCCCGGATCAGATTGGTCATGAAGGCAAAGAACGAGAAGGCCAGCACCCAGTAAAGGATATACATGAAGTTCATCTGGTTTTCAATCAAGACCTGCCGGTATGTCTCATTAAGCAGAGGGATCTCAAATATTGGAACCATCAGGGGCACCACGGCAGTAAGCAGGGCTACCAGCAGATTGCCCACCAGAAACTGCCGCTTATAGGTAGTGGAATAAAACCAGAGCAGGCCGGCCACAAGTATGAAAACAAAGCCCAGATAAGGGATGCCGATATGGAAAGAGATATAGAATCCCAATCCTATTCCGATGACATTGAGCAAGCTATGAAAAATGATAGCGAATCGCCGGTGGATAGAGGTACCCACAATGACCTGGCGGGGTTTGTTAAGCAAATCGGTATGGGTATCAAAGTAATCATTTATGACGTATCCGGCCGCTGTGATGGCAACGGTTGAAAGCACCAGCAAAAAGAAATGAAAGGCATCCATTTGCAGCTTGAATTGGTTCAATTCAAGCATCGGCTCAATGATACCCCATCGCATCAAATATTGGGTCATCACGATGATGATCAGGTTGGGATATCGGATCAGTTTCAAATAAGCGTACATACAGGATGGGTCATGTATTGTATATTAAAGCCATTTGCCCTGGAGCCTGAGCACCTGCTCAATCACATCGCGTACACAGCCCTGGCCCCCTTTGAAATCAGAGATATACGTGGAGAGGGCCTTGATTTCCTCGGCTGCATCAGAGGGGCAGGTTGGGATTCCACATTCCTGCATTACCTCGTAATCGGGAATATCGTCTCCCATATATAAAATAGAGGAAGGATCCAGATCATACTGAAAATAGAATTCTTCCAGTTTATCTTTCTTATCGAAGGTGTTCAGGTAAATATCGGTCACTCCGAGTTTACGGAAGCGGTGATGCACGGCATCTGAGTCGCCTCCGGAGATGACTCCTATGGGATAACCCTGGTTGATGGCATAGCGCACGGCATAGCCGTCCTTGATATTCATGGCACGGACGAATTCGTCCTGGCCGAACAAATACAGCTTGCCGTCGGTGAAAACCCCGTCCACGTCAAAAACAAAGGCCCGAACCTTCTGCAAGTCTTCCTTAAAATTGCTCATTCATCTGATTTTTTGGGAGAAGCATAATCATCAGCTATCGCGTTGCTTACAAAGCTATACAAATTTTGCAATTTTGAGGAATGGGCAAGCAAATTTAGATGGTGCTCCATGGTCTGCTGGTCACCCCGACGGGCTGGTCCGGTTTGGGATCGGGCGGGGGATTCCTGCAGGGCTTTTTCAAGGGTTTCTCGTATAAGAGGAGCCAGTATATCGAACGATACCTGCTGTTTGGATAAGATCTCTTCCGCTTGAGCCAGCATAAAATTGCTGAAGTTACAGGCAAAAACAGCAGCCACATGGATATGGGCACGTTGCTGGGAGCTGATATACCTGATATCGCTGGAGAGATCTGAGGCAAGACTTTCCAGAAAGCCTAGACTTTCCTGATCGCTGGCTTCCAGGCAAATGGGTATCCGGGAAAAATCTACCGGCCTCTCTTTCGAGAACGTTTGCAAGGGATAGAGCACCCCATAGCTGGCCGTATATTCCCTGAGCACCTCCATATCCACACTCCCTGCGGTATGGACCAGGAAGCTGTCTTTCACCGGGAAGGCCTCAAGTACCGGCTTCATGGCATCATCCCTGACTGAGAGTACATAAAGATCGGCGTCGTGTACCAGCCGGTTAAGCCGGGTGGTGGGTTCGGAAACGGTTTTCCGGGCCAGTTGCTCGGCTGAGACTTGGGTCCTGCTATAAACCTGAACGATCTCGTGTCCGCCTTTCTTAAAAGACATAGCTAAATTCGTAGCCAAATGACCGGCTCCAAGCATGACAATCTTCATATGCAAGCGTTTTTTTACAAATTAAACCATTTGAGCTTTTGAATTCAAGCCCTATCCCAAAAATTGATCAGCCAGGGCATTCTTTCATACCGGATAGCGCAATTTACCCATAAAAAGGATGGCATGGGTTTGCTGATCCCTGATCATGAAAAGAAATGGATGGTCGGCTATAAAGGAGTGACTTTTCACAATGGCTGTTTTGCGCATCACCACACCAGTTGCTGCAGCTGCTTCGGTGCCTTTTTCATGCACTTCCACGTAGGACTGGTGCACAATATCGCTGATGTATAGATCCTTATCACCTGTCATACCTGAAAAATCGGCATTCCCGTTAAAGGCAGATTTCATCCCCATCTGCCGGAGGGGATCATTCAGCTGATATTTAGCCTCAAGCTTAAAACGGGGAATGCTAAGGCCCACCTCCTCCTTGTGGATCGAATCGGTGAGGCTTTCATAAAAGGATCTCTCCATCTTACTCTCAAGTTTCGGCATATCCTCATGGCGGTTGGGCAACAGAATCAACATAGAAAGGCTGCCCTTTGAATAGGGGATTTCCACTGCCTTATAGAATTCTCCTTCATGATAGGGGAGCCGGACCGACTGATTCATAAAGGATACCTTCACCTTTTGATCTGGGGTGGGGTAAAAAACATTCTCCCGGGTCTTTTCCTTGGAAAAAGGATATTCCCATTTGCCATTAAAATAGATGGCATTCACCAAAACCAGGCGGGTCATACGATCCAATACTCCCTGATCGATCAGGTCCTTGATCTTTTGATTCGTTTGTTTCTCCACCCATTGGTTGATCTGCTCTCTTACCTGCTGGTAGCGGCGTTTAAAGTTCACCTGGCGTATGGCAGCCGTAAAATGCCCGCGGTTGATGTCCAGAAAGTCCTGCTGAAAATCATAATCCTTCTGGCACCATAGGGCATTGGCCATATGCAGTTTCAGATCATCCTGGTTCAGACTGTCCAGATACTCCTGGAGGGATTGGTATCCCCGGGCATGGGCCAGGTTGCTGCTGTAGAAACCAAAAACCTCCGACATTTGCTGGCGGGTCACCCCTTTTGCGCCGGTATAGGTCATAGCCAGGGCTGAAGAGATGCTGTAGGGAGAGAAAAACAGGTTCTCATCGGTGCTTTTAAGCTGTTTATAGAGAGAGAAGGCAAAGGCATTATTGGACCGGGCCACGTCTTTTTTATCCGGCTCTTCCTGAGGCATCATCTCTTGCTGACTTGCCCCGGAGGAGGAAGCATTCCCGCTATCCGAGGAGGTAACACCGGAAGGAGACCCACAGCCGCTCAGTAAAAAAACCAGAAAAAACGCTGCATACTTCATAAGGCTCGTTATTATTTTGGCATGAAACATCGTATCACTCCATCCTGTTTTTTTACCTCATAAGATCGGGAATAAAGGTATAACAAAACCCATCCTTTATCAAGACTAAAAAAACTTCCTCCATTAAAATTTACAAAAATTAAGCCAGATAAAAATGGGATAAATTAATAACGCGATAAAAATTAATAACGGGTCATAAGGGAAGGACCCCGGGAACAGGGATACAGTAATAAATCATTGGAATGACCATCCTTCCGGAGTGATTAAGATGGTCATAGAAGAAAAAATGCATGGGGTGGTATGGAAAAACGCTTCCAGAGATCTATGCCGTTAAAATTGAAAGCTTACTGCAAAGGTATCAAAAAACCCGGGAAGCGATCTTTCGGATGTTGTCGGACTGGCCCAGGGTGAAGAAGTGCAGGGCAGGAACTCCGAATTTTTTCAATTCAAGGGCTTGCTGGGTGGTCCATTCCACACCCACCTGTCTCACCTGTTCCTTATCATCGCATTTGGCCACTTCCTGACACAACTCGTTGGGGATGTCAATATAAAAAGCCCTGGGAATCAAATCTATATCCTTAAAGGTGGATATGGGTTTCAGCCCGGGAATGATGGGCACATCGATCCCCTCCTTTCTGCACCTTTCTACGAAATTAAAAAAACGCGAATTGTCGAAAAACATCTGGGTAACAATATAATCGGCACCTGTATCCACCTTGTGCTTAAGCCAGTGGATGTCCATTTCCATATTGGGGGATTCATAATGCTTCTCCGGATAACCGGCCACACCAATACTAAAATCCGAGGCGGTAGTATTCTTCAGGTTGGGATTGAGGTATTCGCCCTGGTTCATCCTCACAATTTGCTCCACCAATTCATTGGCATGGGCGTGGCCACCGGGTTCAGGCTTAAAGCTTTTCTGCCCGGAGACCGGATCGCCCCGCAGGGCCAGAATATTTTTAAATCCCAGAAAATTCAGATCGATCAGGGCATCTTCGGTTTCTTCCCGGGTAAAACCCCCGCAAATCAGGTGAGGTACCACCGGTACCTTAAATTTATTATGCAGCGCGGTAGAGATAGAAATGGTGCCGGGCCGTTTCTGGATCACCTTTTTCTCCATTAGCCCGTCGGGGCGTTCGCGGTATTCTATCTCATGCTGATGATAAGTGACATTAATATAGGAGGGCTCAAACTCCATCAGATCACTTACGGTATTAAAAAGGTGATCGATCTTCCCTCCTTTGCGCGGAGGCAGGAGTTCAAATGTAAACAACGGTCGGTCGGCTTTTCGGATGGAATCGATTACTTTCATACAATTGGGGGTTCTTATCGGTGCAAATGCATTTTCGGTTCATCTATTCCAGACTCCCCGGTACTCCATATCATTTATTCATCTGTCGTCACATAAATAACATCCCCTCAGGCCAGTTGTTCAGAGAGCCATCTGCGTAATTCCTGCTGTGATGTGTTCATGCGGGTGGCATAGTCTGCCAGCTGGTCCTCCAGGATCTTCTGCACATTGAAATACCTGGATTGGGGATGAGCGATGTACAGACCACTCACCGATGCTTCCGGTATCATCATATAGCTCTCTGTCATCTGTATATCTGTGTGTTCGCCCACACGCATGATGTCGTAAACCGGCTTTTTCAATGTATGATCAGGCAGGGAGGGATAGCCAAAGGCGGGACGTATGCCCTGATACTTCTCCTTCAGCAATTCCTCAGGAGAAAAATCCTCCTCGGGGGTGTAACCCCATAGTTTCTTCCTGACTTTTTCATGCAGCATTTCGGTCAAGGCCTCTGCCAGTCGCTGGGCAAGGATCTTAAGCATCACCGCGCTATAATCATCGTTTTGTTTCTCAAAATGCCGGGCCCATTCATCCACACCCAGGCCGGCCGTGGCAAAGAAAGCCCCAACATAATCCGGTCGGCCCTTTTCCCGGGGTATAATGAAATCGGACAGGCAAAGGTTGGGTTCTCCCTCGTCCTTTTTTCGTTGGTTCCTCAAAAAAGGCAGGGTGGTAAGCAATTGGCTGCCTTGCGCATCGGTATAAAGCTCCAGGTCATCTCCCCGGCTATTGGCCGGATAAAAACCAAGGACAGCCTGAGTACGGATCATCTTTTTCTCCACGATCTGCTGGAGCATCTCCCGGGCTTCGTCATATAATTTTTTAGCATCCCTGCCTTTGACCGGGTCATCGAAAATCTTGGGGTACTTACCCCGCAATTCCCAGGAATGGAAGAAGAATGTCCAGTCAATATATGGGATCAATTCTTCGGGTGCATAGTCGATGAATTTGCGCGCACCAATGAACGACGGTTTTACAGGCTCATAACTGTCCCAGGCGATAGACGGTTTGTTTTTTCTGGCTTCCTGCAGGGAGAGATACTGTTGCCTGCTGCGGGTGCCCTTATGCTTCTCCACCAGTTGCTGCTGATCGTTCCGGAGTTGGGTGATAAAATCCTCTTTCGTTTTGGGAGATTTCAGTTTATCAACAATCCCCACACTTCTTGAGGCATCCTTAACATGAACCACCGGAGCTGAGTAAGCCGGGGCAATCTTCACCGCCACATGGACCGGGGAGGTAGTGGCTCCTCCTATCAACATAGGTTGCTGGTGGCCCGCTTTTTCCATCTCTTCGGCCACATGCACCATCTCCTCCAAAGAGGGCGTAATCAACCCACTCAACCCCAATATGTGGGGTTTTTGCTTACCTACCTCTTCAACGATTTTCCCCGTGGGCACCATCACTCCCAGATCAATGACTTCATAATTATTGCAGGCGAGCACCAGGCTGACAATGTTCTTGCCGATATCGTGGACGTCGCCTTTCACAGTGGCCAGCAAGATCTTGCCGGCCGAGGTGCTGGCACCGGATTCCTTATTTTCCTCTTCGATATAAGGCATCAGGTAGGCCACGGCTTTTTTCATCACGCGGGCACTTTTGATGACCTGGGGCAGGAACATCTTGCCTTCCCCGAAAAGGTCTCCCACGCGGTTCATACCATCCATCAGCGGGCCTTCTATGACTTCCAGCCCTCTGTTGTATGACTGATGGGCTTCCTCCATATCCTGGTTCACATAATCGGTGATGCCTTTAACCAGTGAATAACTGATCCTTTCCGGCAGCTCCTTCTTGCGCCAGTCGGCCTCCTTCTCCTGTTTCTTTCCGGACGATTTCACCTGATCGGCATAGGAAAGGAGTCTTTCGGTGGCATCCTTGCGCCGGTTCAATACAACATCTTCCACCAGCTGAAGCAAATCGGAAGGAATATCATCATATACCTGAATAAGGGCAGGATTGACGATGCCCATATCCATTCCTGCATGGATGGCATGATAAAGAAAAACCGAGTGCATGGCTTCGCGTACTACATTGTTGCCGCGGAAAGAAAAGGACAGATTGCTAATACCACCGCTGACGCGGGCATAAGGAAGGTTATCCTTGATCCACCGGGTGGCTTCGATGAATTCCACCGCGTAGTTGTTGTGTTCTTCCATGCCGGTGGCTATGGTCAGTACGTTGGCATCAAATATGATATCCTCCGGGGCAAAGCCCCCTTGCTGGGTTAATAGTTCATAAGAGCGGCGGGCAATTTGTGTCTTCCTTTTAAAGTCCACAGCCTGCCCCTCTTCATCAAAGAGCATGACCACAGCGGCGGCTCCGTATTTGCGAATGCGCCGGGCCTGTTCGATGAACTTCTCCTCGCCATCCTTCAGGTTGATAGAGTTAACGATCGACTTGCCCTGCACGCATTTGAGTCCCTGCTCAATGACCTCCCAGCGGGAGGAATCGATCATGACGGGCACCCTGGCTACCTCAGGCTCTGAAGCGATGAGGTTCAAAAAATCGTGCATCATGGTCTGGGAATCGAGCATGGCGTCGTCCATGCAAACATCGATCACCTGGGCACCCTCTTCCACCTGCTGACGGGCAACGGAAAGGGCCTCCTCAAACTTATTCTCCCGGATCAAACGGGCAAATTTCTTAGACCCCGCCACATTGGTCCGTTCTCCAATGTTAACAAAATTGCGGTCGGGAGAGATCGTTAACGGCTCCATACCCGACAAACGGGTAGCCCTTTCTAATTCGGGTATGGCACGGGGCTTAAACCGGGAAGCCTCCTCTGCAATGGCTTCTATATGCTCGGGTCGGGTACCACAGCACCCGCCAATAATATTGATAAGGCCCTCCTGCATGTAATTGCGCACCTGCTCACGCATATCCCTGGCCGACTGGTTGTAATTGCCGAACTCATCCGGTAAGCCGGCATTGGGGTGGGCACTCACATAAAACTGCGACATCCTGGAGAGCTGCTCAATGGGGCCCCGCAGCTGATCGGCACCAAATGAACAATTCAAACCTATGCTGAGCAGATCCACGTGCGACATGGAATTGTAAAATGCTTCCAGCATCTGACCGGAGAAGGTCCGTCCGCTGGCATCGGTAATGGTGCCGGAAACCATCACGGGGATCTGTTTGCCACTGGTTTCGTTGTACTCCTGTATGGCGAATAACGCTGCTTTGGCATTTAGGGTGTCAAAAATGGTCTCGATCAGAAAAACATCCACCCCTCCCTCTGCCAGGCCTTTGGCTTGTTCATAATAGGCCTCCCGCAGGTCATCGAAGGAAACAGCCCGGTAGGAGGGCTGATTCACATCCGGGGATACCGAAGCCGTCTTATTGGTCGGCCCCAGTGTTCCGGTTACAAAACGGGGCTTATCCGGTGTTTCCCGGGTATATTCGTCGGCTGCCTTCCTGGCCAGCCGGGCCGACTCCAGGTTCATCTCATATACCAGATCCTCCATATGGTAATCGGCCATGGATATTTTGTTGGCATTGAATGAATTGGTGGTGACAAAATCACTCCCCACCTTCAGGAAAGCATGGTGTATCTCACTGATGACATCCGGCCGGGTGATGGACAAAAGATCATGGTTGCCCTTTACGGATTGCTCAATATTGGCAAAACGCTCTCCACGGTAATCCTCCTCGGAAAGGCCATAGCTCTGTATCATCGTGCCCATAGCTCCGTCAAGGACAAGTATCCGCTCTTTCAGAATGTCCTGAATCATAATTCCCCCTCTGAATTTTAAAATAATTCGTGTACGACAAAAATACGACGCTCTCCGTAAATAAAAAAATTTTATGCCCACAACATTTGAATGGAGGGAGCAAGACCTTTCTTGCTTACCGGGCATGAGCTGCTTGATGCATTGAGCTTACCCATCTATGTTACCCGTAAAAGCTATGAAAACTTCCTTTTCTCCTATATCCTCCTGCACAGAGATCAGCTTGTCCAGCATGATGGTTCCCACCACATAGTGATTGGATAAGCTGGAGTATCGCTCAGAGATGGTTTCAAAATCAAACAGGTTGAAATCCGAAGCTTCCCGGTACCTGAGGTAGATCTCTACTTCGCAGTCGGTCGTGTAATTCAGGTGCCTGAAATAGTTTTTCTTTTTGTATTCGTAGCGATAGTCGTAACTTCTTGCAGTAATATCCGACAATACAGAGGCAGCCGTAGGAAAGCCTCCGGCCCCTTTACCAAACATAAACTGCTTGTCGTAGCATTCCCCTTCGATGACCACCCCGTTGAACTCATCTTCCACATTGAACACATATTCTTCCGGATTGACCAGCCTGGGCATGACGAAGAGGGTGAAACGATCCGGCTGCAATTTGACTGCATGTGCGATAAGCTTGATCCTGCAATCCTTGTTGCGGGCATAATCGATATCAAAACCCGATATAGCGCTTATGCCGAAGGAAAAAACATTGCCGGGATGCACATAGGTTCCGAAGCCATGTGTAGCAATGATAACCAGCTTGTAAAGGGCATCAAGTCCGTCTACATCACTGGTGGGATCGCTTTCTGCATAACCCAGTTCCTGTGCTTTACTAAGGGAAGAGGCATAGCTCTCATCGTGGTTAAACATACGTGAAAGAATAAAATTGGAAGATCCATTGAGGATGCCGGAGATGGATTTCAGCAGGTCGTTGTCGTAGTATTCCTCCAGATTACGAATTACCGGGATGCTGCCACACGCAGAGGCATCATAAAGCAATGCCGAGCCGGTCTGTTCCTGTATCTCCATGAATTCCTCCAGGTGGTGGGCCACCACCTTCTTGTTGCCGGAAACCACACTTTTCCCCTTTCGCAGGGCATTTTTCACAATGTTATAGGCCCCCTGATCATCATTGGTCAGTTCAATGACCAGGTTCACTTTTTCGTCATTCAGGATGGTATCCGGATTAAAACAAAACACTTGCCCGTCCAGGGATCTGGGCTTATGCGGATCGCGGATGCAGATGTGTTTGATATGGGTTTTGGTGATCTGATTGCTTAAAAGAAGCTGGTAAAGTCCTTCTCCTACCACTCCAAATCCGAAAAGTCCAATGGTCGTCTCTTTTTTCATACCTGAAGGGGGGATTTAAGATTTTTCTTTAATATTCGGGTTAATTTGGATGTTTCTATCAGAAACCCGTCGTGCCCGTATTTGGAGTCAATCTCAACGTAACGGGCTTTGGGGATGTGGTGGGCAAGAAAGCGTTGTTCATCTGCCGGAAAAAGTATATCTGTGGATATGCCCACCACCAAGGTCTGTGCCCGAACAAGGGAGAGAGCGTGTTGCGGGCTCTTTCTTCCCCGGCCCAGGTTATGGCTGTCGAATGCCCTGGAAAGCACCCGATAGGAGAAAGCATTGAACCGCCTGGCCAGTTTTTCTCCCTGGTACTGCTGGTATGAGCGGGCTTTATAGTCACCCAGCTTTTCGTCGTCCCGGTCATCCTGGGTCATCCCATAAGCCTGATAGTTCCTGTAACTCAGCAATGCTATGGAACGGGCAGCTTTCATTCCATTCAGGCCGGCACAGTTGGATCTTTCCCGGTAAGTGGGGTCGGCCTCGATGGCCATACGCTGGGACTCGTTCAAAGCAATGGCCCACGGAGAGGATTTGGCGCTGCCGGCGATCACCACCAGGTGATCAAATAAGCCGGACTCCATAATACTCCATTCCAGGGCCTGAAAGCTGCCAATGCTCCCGCCTGTTATCAGGCTGATATGTTGGATACCCAAGTGTTCCCTTAAAAGTTCATGGGCCCGGACCATATCGCGAATGGTTATCTCCGGAAAATCATGGTAATAGGGTTCACCCGTTACAGGATTTACAGAAACAGGACCTGTTGTGCCATAACAGGAGCCCAGGATATTGGCACAAACGATAAAATGGTGGCGGGGATCAAAGATCTTACCCGCTCCTATCATGCCATCCCACCACTCACCGACATGGGAATGGGCTGTGAAAGCATGGCATATCCAAACCACATTATCGCCATTGGCGTTCAATTGTCCCAGGGTATGATAGGCGATGGTTAAATCCGGTAACTGCCCGCCTTTCTCAAGCTTGAAAGGCTTGTTGGTATAAAAATTTTGTTTTTTCATCAGGTACTATTTTAATTTTCAAAGGTCAGATGGAACTTACCATTCGTAAATAATCGTGTTCGCGTGTGAGATAATGATCATCCTCCTGGACGCTTCATTCTCATGGGGTCTTTTTAAAAGCTTGTTCAAAATCATCTATAATATCTGTAATGGATTCTATACCCAGAGAAACCCTGAGCAGAGAAGGCCGGACCCCGGCGGCAGCCTGCTCCTGATCGGAGAGTTGCTGGTGGGTAGAGGCGGCCGGCTGAATGATCAGGGTTTTGGCATCCCCAACATTGGCCACATGACTGACCAATTCCAGGGATTCGACAAAACGGCGGGTCTGATCGCGGGAGCCATCCAGCTCGAACGACAGTACCCCTCCAAAGCCATTGACCAGGTATTTGCGTGCCAGAGCATGGTTCGGGTCGTCGGGCAAACCCGGATAGTATACCGATTGAACCCGCGGATGCCGCTCCAGCCAACGGGCCAGCTCCAGGGTATTGTCCGCCTGTCTCTGTACACGTAATGACAAGGTCTCCAGACCCTGCAGCAGCAAAAAAGCATTGAAAGGGCTCAGTGCCGGACCAAAGTCACGCAGGCCTTCCACCCGGGCCCGCATAATAAAGGCCATCTCCCCGAATGACTCATGAAAACGGATGCCGTGATAACCCTCAGATGGCTCCGTAAACTGTGGGAACAGGCCGCTGCCCCAGTCATAGTTGCCCGTGTCGATCACCACACCACCCATCGATGTGCCGTGGCCCCCAATCCATTTGGTGGCCGAATTCACAACGATGCTGGCTCCATACTGAGCCGGCCGGCATAAATAACCGGCAGCCCCAAAAGTATTGTCCACCACCAAAGGCAGATCATGGCGCCTGCACATTTTCGCCAGGCCTTCAAAATCAGGGATATTGAAACTGGGATTGCCAATGGTCTCTACATAGATTGCCCGGGTCCGGTCATCGATCCTGCTTTCGAAATCATCCACATCCAAACTCTTCGAAAACCTGACCTCAACACCCAAACGCTTAAAAGATATTTTAAACTGATTGTAGGTACCCCCGTAAAGAAAAGGGGAAGACACCAAATTGTCGCCGTATTGCAGCAGGTTGTTCAGGGCAATAAACTGGGCCGAATGCCCTGAAGCTGTCGCCAGCCCGGCTACTCCACCTTCCAGGGCTGAAAGCCGCTTCTCCAGCACATCGGTGGTCGGGTTCATAATCCGGGTATAGATGTTGCCTTCTTCTTTCAAGGCAAAGAGATTGGCCGCATGATCCGAATCATTGAATTGATAAGAGGTGGTCTGGTAAATGGGTACGGCCCTGGAGCCGGTATCCCGGTCAGGCACTTGTCCGGCATGTACCTGCAGGGTATCGAAATGGTGATTGTTATTATGCATAGGTTTTTATTTAGGTGATTCATATTGGTTCCATGGACTATACTATCCCATCCATGGATAAAAGCATAGATTCAGATAACAGGAACCCGTGGGGCCCCGTTCCATCAAGGGTTGGTTTGAGCTAACGCACTAGCGCATGCCCATAGGCATCAGGGGCATAGTTAAGTCTTTACACCTGAGATGGGGAGCATGTAATAAATACAATCTGTCAAAAGGCTGCAACTTACCTGGAATGTTGGATTGCTTCATGGTAAATCATTTTGATTTATAAATCCCTTTTGGGCCAGGTATTAGCACCTTGTCCTGAGCAGACCGGTTGCTAGAGGTTCAAAGAGCCTGGTCTCTCCCCTCTTCTGTATAAATCAAACTCCTATATCGGGAAAAGGATGTTTGAATCTGCTGTCAAAGAAGCTAAGAAAATACCAATAATCAAAATTTTCTGCGTAAAAAATGCCTTGCCTTTTACAAAGGGGCTATATAAGAAATTATTACACCCGGATAAAAAATGAATCGGCCTGTCGCTACGTTTAATGTATCGGAATATCTTAACAAGAACCGATAAAACCTGCTCAATCAGATCAAGATGGAAGCTTATGTAAAAGACCCAGGCGGGCCCATAGAAGAATTCTCCTGGGGCCGTTACGTCATCAAGGGAGAAACCCATGAAAAAACCGATGGAAGCAAAAAAGGCAAGGGCAAAGATATCTGCCTGATCGGTAACAGGGTCAAAAAATGGAAGGAAAGAAAAGGGCATACCCTGGAACCTCATATGGTAAGCAGAGTCTTTGACAAAGACATCGACACCCTGGTCATCGGCATTGGTGTGGAAGGCCGGATCGAGTGTCCGGAAGAAGTGAAGAAGGAAAGCCGCAAGAACGGGATTTCAGAGCTGATACTTCTGAAAACACCTGATGCCTGCAAGAAGTACAATGAATTGTACCACCAGGGCAGGCATGTTGCCCTTTTGGCCCATGGGACCTGCTGACATATCGTTCCACGGTTTGACAAATTGACACCTGACTGCACCATGGCTGAGGCTTTTCCCGAATCCCGAACCACCCCGGCTCATCACCTGAAATCGGGGGGTTGTTCTACAATTAGATTTCTACTACCAAATCCTTCCGATACCTCGGCCTAATATTTTTTTTTTGCTATATTGGGGCATCATTTGCAATCTCCAAAACCCAATCAACTATGCTCAAAAAAATCACAATGTTCGCGTTCCTGTTCTTCTTCAGTATTCAGCTCATGGGCGTCCCCTTCAGTGTAATCCAAAACGCCGGGGATGCTGAGGATTATCCCAATTCCGATTACCTGGTGATCTTCGACAGCACCCAGGTGGATGTTCAGGAAAGTGGATTAAGCTACAGGAATTATCACAAACTTTACAAGGTACTCACACCAGAGGGTGCCAAAAAGCTCAACCATCTTAAATTCCGGTATGACCCCCTTTCGGCTTACATAGAGATCAAGAGCGTCAAGATCTACCGCAGGGATGGATCCGTAGAGGAACTGAACATGGAACAGGTTCGGGATTATCCGGCTCCGGCACGGATGATCTATTGGGGTGCACGACACAAGATGATCAACATCGGCAACCTGAAGCCAGGCGATGCCGTTGAAGTGAAAAGGTTCATGAAAGGCTTCACCTATGCTTTGCTGCAGGAGGACAATCCTCCCTCCGACAGCAAATATGTACCCCCGATGGAAGGCCATTTCTATGACATTGTGGAGTTCTGGAATGACGAGCCGGTAAAGAAAAAAGTATATAAGCTCCTGTTGCCCAAAAGCAAAAATCTTTATTATAAGACTTATAACGGCAACCTTTATAGTTACAAGACCAGCCGTGGAGAAAAGGATCAGTACACCTTCATCAGGAACAATGTGGGTTCTGTGGAACGGGAACCTCATATGGTAGCCGTTTCGGATGTTGCCCCCAAGCTGATCATGACCACCACAGAAAAGTGGGAACAAAAATCCCTTTGGTTTTATAATGTAAACAAGGATTATGGCAGCTTCGAATACAACCAGGCCATTAAGGATAAGGTGGATGAGTTGCTGCAGGGAGCACAAAGTGAGATAGACAGCATCTCCACCCTTACCCACTGGGTTGCCGATAACATCCGTTATTCAGGCCTTTCCATGGGAGAAGGGGAAGGCTATACCCTCCACAAAGGTGCCACCGTATATCGGGACCGTTGCGGGGTATGCAAGGACAAGGCAAGTATGCTGGTGACCATGCTGCGCGCCGCCGGGTTCGAATCGTATGCGGCCATGACCATGGCCCGCTCCAACATCGAAGACATCCCGGCCGACCAGTTTAATCACAGCGTAACCCTGGTCAAACGCTCCAACGGTGAATATGAGCTGCTCGATCCTACCTGGGTACCCTTTACCCGCGAACTCTGGTCGAGCCTGGAACAACAGCAGGACTACCTGCCAGGTATCCCCGAGGGTTCCGATCTGAAAGAGACACCCGTCTCTCCGCCTGAGAACCATTATTTCAAAATGAAGGGTACTTCAACCCTCAAACAAGACGGTACCCTGGAAGGGGAATTTACCATTGAGGCCGAGGGCCAATCCGATGGAGCCATACGCGGCATGTTCACCAGTAACTTTCAATCCAACTGGGACCGCACCATGGAAAAACAAATCCGCCAGATCGCTCCTGACATGGAGATACTGGAAATGAGCTACAGTGACCCCTATGGCTACCGGGAAGAAAATATGAAGATCACAGTTCGTTACCGCATTCCCAATGCTGCCATGGTAACCGGCGATGAGATCCTTTTCACACCTGTGGTGGCACGAGAGATCTTCAAAAACGCCAATTACCACCTGAATTTTAATCCCGACAGGAAAGAAAGAAAATATGGTTTCCGCGACCGTTGCAGCCGGCTGGTGGAACTTCACGAAACCATCCAGCTTCCGGAAAATGCCGGGGCAGCCTATATCCCGGAAGCAGACATGATCGAGGGATCAGCCGCCTCCTTCAAAGGTGGTTACAAGCTCCAGGGCAACCAGCTTGTGTTGGATGAGACGATTGCCTTCAAAAAACGCAAATACCAGGCTGATGAATGGGAAAACTTCAGAAACGTGGTGAAACAGCAAAAAAAGCTGGCCCGTGAAAAAGTCATCCTCGAAAAATAATCTGCAAATTACAAGGCATACACGATGAAACCCCCATCCAGTAACCTACACAACAAGGACATTTTTAAGCATGGGGGTTACATAAGGCCAAAATATCAAATAAAAAATAATCTTATGAAACGTCCATGACAAAATAATCATTAATATCACAAAAGGAAATGATTATTTTGTCATGGTAAGTTACATAAGGCCAAAATATTAAATAAAATATAATCTTATGAAACGAATCATTCCATATATTCTCATTGTTGCCGTGGCGGCCCTGTTCAACAGCTGTGACAAACCCACGGAAGAACAAAAACAGGCAGACGCCCTGTTCCAAAGGATCACCAAGGTATACACCCTGAATCCCGACGGTTCTATGGATTACCGGTATCAGCATGAATTGGATCTGCATACCCACTACGCTTTCAACCGCTTATACGGAGAAACTTTCATTGTATATAACCCCGAACACCAGACACTGGAGGTCAACCGCTCCGAAACCCAAACGGCAGAAGGAGAGATGGTTGCTTCACCGGATAATGCCTTTAATGAAGTGCTGCCCCGTTTTGCCGCCGGTGCCCCGCCCTATCATCACCTGCGGGAGATGGTGGTTACCCATACGGGACTGGAAAAAAATTCCACCATCTTCGTGGATTACAACCTCCACAGCGAGGCCGGTTATAAACCCTTTCTGATGGAGAATGCCATACTTGCCGAGTCTTCGCCCGTGCGGGAACTGGTAATTAAAGTGCGCTTTCCCAAAGACAAGGATCTGAATTACCAGCTGCTCCATGCCGGGGAAAACCTGAATATCTCGAATAATGGGGATATGAAGGAATACAAGTGGGTCTTCAAGGACCTGGAAGCCACCTCCAAGGAGGATCATCAGCCGGCCTATCATGAACACCTGCCACGTTTGATCTTCAGCACCGCCAACTTTAAGGATGCCACATCCTGGTTTATGGACCAGTATTCCTACAGTCTGCCTTCTTCGGCTGATGCAAGCCTGGATGATGTTTTGAAAGACAAGGAAAACAGGATGGACAGCATCCTGGCCCTGCAGGATATGGTGGTCAACCACGTCAATCATTTTGATATCCCCATGGAATACAAAGGATATACCTTACACTCCAATGAACAGGTCCTGGAAAACAACGGAGGCACCACCTTTGAAAAAACCCTCCTGTTGGCCAGCCTGCTGAAAAAGGCAGGTATACAGGAGGCCCAACCCCTGACAATCGTACCCGATACTTTCTACTCTCAGGATATAGGGGATTTAAACAGCTTCAGAGAATATTATGTGAAGGTACCCCAGGGAAACCATTCCCTGTATCTATCGGCCCTTGAACAGAATCATTTCAACAGCCTGTATGAGCATGCTGCGGAAGTTAACGTATACTTTGACAAAGCTTCCGGCTCTTCACAGGTAGAAAGGCCGGATCAACCCATCAGCAAACATCACTTGAAGGGCTCCTTCACCATGAAGAATAAGCGCAATATTCAGGGAGAAGTTTCAGCCACCCTGACGCATTGCGAAAATCCCTATCTGACCATTCAAAAAGAAGAGCAATCGGTTAAATCTATGCTTTCTTCAGCCTTCCCTGCCTCCGGTATCAGTGAATTTGAGGTACAGTCGACCTCGCCCGCTGAAACGCGTGTTGACTATAAAATCAACCAGGAACTTTCGCCGCAACAGCAAAATGGATACCGGTTCATCAGCATTCCCCAGAGTCAGACCGGCCTGGAGCAATGGCACATGGGCGTGCTTACCAACGAGCGTACTACCCCTGTTGGTATAGGATGGCCGCTGGATATCCGCTATCAATACACCCTTGCTTATCCTGAAGCCCTCGAGCTGGTGAGCCAGCCTGTAAGCATCGAGAAAGACACAGAGGTGGGTATGCTGAAAATAAACATCCGGAAGGAAAATAGAGAAGTGCGCATCGACCGGCAGCTTCAAATCGAGGGGGACCTGATCGCTCCCGAAAAGTATGCAGATTTCAGAGAAATGCTCAACCTGTGGAAAAAAGACAATTACCGGACCCTGACATTCAAGGAAAATAAGAAATAACATCCGGCGGGTATATTTTTGTTCATCCGGTAAAAATGATACAAACCCGGTCCCGCCCTATAGCGGGATTGGGTTTTTCACTGGTTCCCTTTAAATAAGATCAATCCATAAATTCATACAAAAAGATTTTTAAAGAACCTGTAAGGCTATTTATAAAATGTAATTTTGTCCGTATAAAAGATCATGTCAGGTTAAGAGATGGGGCAATCCATGAAAAAGGTACGCAAATATATCAGCAATAATGCCATGCCGGACTTCCTGTTTATTGGAGCACAGAAATCAGGCACCACCTCATTGTATGAATACATTGGCCAGCATCCCCAAATACTTCCCCCATCCAAGAAGGAGGTACATTTTTTTGATACCAAATATTATAAAGGCAGAAGGTGGTATCGTTCGCATTTCCCTGCCAAGTCACAGCTTCAGCAAAAGATTACCGGTGAAGCCTCGCCATCTTATCTTTTTTACCCGGGTGCAGCTCAACGTATCCGAAGAAGCCTGCCTGAGGCCAAACTGCTGGTGTTATTGCGAGATCCCGTAGACAGGGCCATATCCTCTTACTATCATCAGCAGCGCAAGGGAGTTGAACTGCTCTCGCTCAAAGACGCCCTGGATGCAGAGGAGAAGCGTTTGGAAAGATATAAAAAGAAATTGGGCTTTGGCTGGCTGTCGCATCGCCCCAGCAAAAATTTGAGGCAATATGCATACAAAACAAAAGGCTTGTACGCCATGCAACTCAAAACCTATTTCCGCTTCTTCAGCCCCTACCAAATCTGGATCGAGCAGGCCGAACGTTTCTTTGCAGAACCCAAATTGACCATCCGGGAAGTATATCAATTCCTGGAGGTGGATGACGATTTTGTACCCTCCGATCTCAAACCCAGAAATGTAGGCCACTACGAACAAGTCCCCCGTGAAATCCGGGAACAGTTGCAGGAGTATTATCACCAGCCCAACCAGGAATTGTTTGAATTGCTGGGAAGAAAGTTTGATTGGCAATAAAGCCTCAGCCTCAGCCTTCCTCTTCAACCATTTGACCATTGGTCCCATCCTCCTTCGCCAAAGCTTCGGAGGATACAAAAAAAATCCCGACCGGGGCGAACCCAATCGGGATTTAATAAAAATCGGCGATGAC
>JAGXLL010000063.1 GCA_018334675.1 Bacteroidales bacterium
TCGCCCCAGGGACGTGCCTTGTCGATGTCCTTCTTCAGGGTGACCAGCTCCTGCTCAATCCGATCAATCTCTTCCTTACCCGCCTTGATATGTTGAACGATATCGGCCGCACGGGTGTCATCGTCTACGGGAGACTCTTCCTGGCCTCTTTTACTCAAAAAACGCAGGGCATCATTGATGTCTTTGATCCGGGAAAGGGCCTTCTGTGTTTGATCATCATATTCCGTGGCCTTTTCCGCAATGTGAAGGACGCCAAGCTCCTGCAGATTATTTAAGAATGAATCATATTCCTTATGGTAGATCAAAAAGGAATATTTTACCATTGGGGTTATCATTGTTTAGCCTCCCTACTGATTTTGTTCCTGACGTTTCTTAACAATCTTCTGAGCCGATTTGGAAAGGTTCTCCTGATCCTCCAGAAAACGCTTGATCTTATTTATGGCATCCTGATATTCAGGGATCTGAACCTTCTCGTAGAGATTCACTTTCTGTGTGGTCTTTTTCCGGGCATAATCGAGAATGGCCATCTTCTTTCGGAATACCTCCATCTCGATGCCTATCTTTGAGAGGGACTTGATCAGCTCCACCCCCTTGAGGAACCAGCTTGGCTTGTTGTAGAGACTGAAATCCCGGATGTCAAAGACCACCTCATCCAATACCGGTGTTTTGGTGCCGGCAATCTTCTTGGAAGACAATTGAACCTCTTTCACGGTCACCAGATCCTTGTCAAACTCCGACCAAAGCCGCACCATATTGTCATATTCCTTCAACTGCTCATTGAGCTGTTGTTCCAGCTCATTCATCCGGTCTTTGGCCTTTTTGACCTCCACCCTCAGGGCTGCTTCCTTGCTCTGAAGCGTGGGCAGCGCCCTGAGTCGGATCTCAAGCTGCTTTTTCAGCCGCTGTTGTGATATTTTGTTGTATTGAAACTTAATGGACATAAGATTCGGTTTTATTCACTGTCAGGGTTATTTGGCCAGTACTTATCCACCAGGTCTTTCTTCACGCTGACCTCGGAGCGCTTAAAGTGCTTGTCGAAAAGTTCCCAGGCCGTATCCAGCATTTCATCCACTTCAATGTTCACGTCGATGGCCAGCAGTTTTTCAGAGTAATCCCTGGCAAAATCCAGGGTACGTTCATCATAATCGGTCAAATCAAAGCCGTTTTCCAGTTTGGTCTTGGCGTTGGAGGCATCGGCAAACAGACGAATGGCTGCATTCATCACCTGCGGATGGTCCTCACGGGTCTTCTTGCCGATCACCAGCTGCTTCAGCCTGGAGAGGCTCCGGAAGGGATCGACGATCACCTTACTCACGTCGGTGTCATTCCTGAGGAAAAGCTGACCTTCGGTGATATATCCGGTGTTGTCGGGGATGGCATGTGTGATGTCACCGCCTGAGAGGGTGGTCACCGCCACAATGGTAATGGAGCCCCCTTCGGGGAACTGCACGGCTTTCTCATATATCTTGGCCAAATCACTATAGAGCGAACCGGGCATGGAGTCCTTGGAAGGTATCTGGTCCATCCGGTTGGAGACAATACTCAGGGCATCGGCAAAAAGGGTCATGTCGGTGAGCAGCACCAGCACCTTCTGGTTTTTCTCGACGGCGAAATGCTCGGCTGCCGAAAGGCACATGTCGGGTACCAGCAACCGCTCAACAGAAGGGTTTTCCGTGGTGTTGACAAAGCTGACGATGCGGTCCAGCGCACCGGCATTGTCAAAGACGTTCTTATAGAAGAGGTAATCGTCATTGGTCAGTCCCATGCCCCCCAGGATGATCTTGTCAGCCTGGGCGCGCAGGGCTACCATCGACATCACCTGGTTATACGGCTGGTCGGGATCGGCAAAGAACGGGATCTTCTGACCGGTCACCAGCGCGTTGTTCAGGTCGATACCTGCAATGCCGGTAGGAATAAATTCAGAGGGCTGCAGGCGCCGCACGGGGTTTACCGTCGGGCCGCCAATCTCAACCTCTTCTCCTTCCACCTCGGGACCTCCGTCGATGGGCTCGCCGTATGCATTGAAGAACCTGCCTGCCAGCTCATCACCCACTTTCAGGTTGGCCGATCTTCCGAAGAAGATCACTTCCGCATTGTTGGGGATACCTTCTGTACCCCCGAATACCTGCAGGGTCACCTCATCACCAATGATCTTCACAACCTGGGCAAGCCTGCCATGCACCAGTGCAATCTCTTCATTCCCTACACCGGTGGCATGCAAAGTGATGGTGGCCTTGGTGATCTGCTCTATCCTGGTATAAATCTTTTGAAATGCTTGTGTTTCCATGGTTATGCCTTCCTTTCTTCAATAATTTTTTCTAATTCCTTTTCAAACTGATGGAATTTGTCGGATTGGAACTCCGAATAATTCATCTGCCTGAGTTCATCGATCAAGCGCTTGAAATACTCGTTGACCTCCTCGAAATGTTCAAAGGTGAAATCCATATGGTATATATCGATGACCTTCTCAAGCATATATTTTTGTCTTTCAATGGATGTTTGAGCATCGATGGGGTCAAAAGCATCCTGCTGAAGCACAACAAAGTCCATCAACTCCGATTTCCAGAAGGTAATGTGGTAATCCACCGGCACGCCATCGTCACCCAAAATGTTGATCTGCTCGGAGGCTTCCCTACCCCTGAGAAGGGCATCCTTCATCAGCTGGATCAGGGAAGGCCACTTTTCGTCAATGTTCTTTTTCAGGTAATCTTCCAGTTCAGGATATTCAAGGTATTTGGAATAGCTGTCGATGGGGTCGACGGCCGGATAGCGCTTGCTGTCGGCACGATCCTGCGAGAGGGCATAAAAACAGCGGGCAGCTTTCTTGGTGGCTTCGGTGACGGGTTCTTTCAGGTTACCACCGGCCGGGGAGACGGTTCCAATAAAGGTGATCGAGCCCGTTTCGCCGTTGTTCAGATATACATAGCCTGCCCGGGAATAGAAGCTGGAGATGATGGCCGTCAGGTCCATCGGATAGGCATCCGGACCGGGCAGCTCTTCCATGCGGTTCGACATCTCCCGCAGGGCCTGTGCCCATCTGGAGGTAGAGTCGGCCAAAAGCAGGATCTTCATTCCCATGGCCCGGTAATACTCGGCAATGGTCATGGCGGTATAAACCGAGGCCTCACGTGCCGCCACCGGCATGTTGGAGGTGTTGGCGATGATGGTGGTACGCTCCATGAGTTTTCTTCCCGTCCTGGGATCTTCCAGCTCCGGGAACTCGGTGAAGATCTCCACCACCTCATTGGCCCGCTCACCACAGGCAGCCATGATGATCATATCGGCTTCAGCCTGCTTGGAAAGGGCATGCTGCAACACCGTCTTTCCACTACCAAAGGGCCCTGGGATAAAGCCTGTACCTCCTTCTCCGATAGGGTTCAGGGTATCGATGGTACGGATACCTGTTTCCAGCAGTTTGAAAGGCCTGGGTTTCTCGCGGTATTTCTTGATGGGTATCTTCACGGGCCACTGCTGTACCATGGTCACCTCAATCTCCCGTTCATCCTCGTCGGTCAGCACGGCAATGGTATCGTCAACGGTGTATTGACCTTCCCCGGCCAGGGACTTGATGGTGTACTTACCCTCCAACTTAAAAGGCACCATGATCTTGTGGGGCAGCCAGTTCTCGGTGACCTCTCCCAGCCAGTCGCCGGCAGAGACCTTGTCGCCTTCAGAGGCGAGGGGTTTATATTCCCACTTTTTCTCATGGTCGAGGGCGTCGGTTTGGGCACCCCGCCTCAGGAAAAGACCTTCCATGCGGTCCAGGTCGTTCTGCAGACCGTCGTAATTGCGGGAGAGGATGCCAGGGCCGAGGTTCACTTCCAGCATGTGACCGGCAAATTCCACCTGGTCACCCACCTTTAATCCGCGGGTGCTTTCAAATGCCTGGATATACGCTGATTTTCCCATCACCTTGATGACCTCCGACATCAACCTGCTGTCTTCCTGAAGGATATAACAGATCTCGTTTTGTTGAACCGGGCCGTCAGCCTCCACTACAACCAGGTTGGCGATGATCCCGGTAATTTTACCTTTGGTAATATTATCTTTTTTGCTCATTGATTAAGAATTCTTTTGAAAATTCAAAACTCTCTTTTAACTCACTAATAAGGGATTCGATCATCTCCCTGCCGGTCTTCTCATCCAGCTTCATCCAGCGGTATATCATCTTCAGTTTCATGATATAGGCCAACACCACTTCCATGGAGAAATAATGAAACAGGGTGAAGTGGTTGAGCTGTTCCCATTTGAACTGGTCCAGGCTTTTCTCACGGGCCAGCAGGTTCTCCTTCTCAGCTATATTGAGGACCTGACCGGTATATTCGAGTTCCACTTCGAGGCCGAAATCTTTGGCACTGCTGTGCTTGATGGCTTGCGTCACGAAATTGTCGCCGATCAGCTCTTCCTCAGGATCCCTTTCAAACTTTCTGCAGTTGATGCCGGTCAACAGGTTGGTGACATGCATCTCAAAGGTGTACCATTCCCTGAGGAAGGCATTGGGCAAGTCAAGCATATGATCCAGGTACATACCGGTTAACTCGTTCTCCCACTGCTTGAGGGTCCTGCTGTTCTTATCCTCGCGGTAACGACGGGCGAAATCATACATATACGCAGGCCATACCCCCAGGGCTTCTTCCTCGTCCAGCTCACGCTCCATCTCCTCCAGGGTATAATTGCCCAGGGGATCATGCTGATCGTATTGCTCCTGTAAGATGTTCAGAAGGTTCTTGTTGTCGTAGGGGAGAAAAAGCTTCCGGGCAAGCTTATAATCATCTTCATAGAGCTCATCAGCCAAATTGTTCTTGAAATCCAGCAGGGAGAAATGCACCTCTGTCTCATCCAAAAACAAATCGGGCAGGCCCGAGATCAGACAATGATAATAATTGCGGCTTTCAAACATACCTGATTACCCTTTATTTTGATCTGTCTCCTCAAAAAGCATCTTCACGGTGCGGGGACGCAGATATCCTTTGAAGAAATTTTTGAAATCATCCTCGGAGAAGCTGATCTTGTAGCTGCCATCGGCCGGGCCAACAGAGAATCCGCCCTTCATGCGGTCGGAAACTTCCACCGTAATACCGGCATTGAGCTCTTTGGCGGCCTTGTTCTCCAGGTAATCCTGAAGCTCTTTCTGCATCTTCTCGGGCAGTGTGATGGAAAGATCAACGGCCTCGCCGGATTGTGGGTTCCAGTTCTTTATAACCTCCTGAATGATCTGCTTGACAAACGCTGTATCTTCCATCGCATTCTCCACAGGTTTTTTGATCACGCGGGTGGTGATCATCTCGGCTACCTGCTTCTGGACCTGGCGAAGGGTTTGCTTGGCAGCCAGATCAATCTCGGATTGCATGTTCTTTTGAATATCTTCAGCCTCCTGTTTGGCTTGCTGAACAATTTGATCGGCCTGTTGCTGGGCATCATTGCGGATCTGCTCGGCCTCCTTTTCTGCCTCCGACTTGATCCGGCCAGCCTCTTCATTGGCCTTCTCTACCCCTTCATTGTAGAGCTTGTTGGTCAATTCCTGAAGTTTGCTTTCCATAATTTCTATCCTTTAATGTCAAAAAGTTGGGGGTACAAAACTATAATTTTCCATCCTAATGGCAAATGCTTAACAATTTATTAACCGATTATTTGGGTGAATCCTAACCAGTTGTAGCCATAGACCACTTTTGCGGGTCAAATGTATAACGAAAAAACCACTCCGCAAAACTTTGTTGTTATTTTTTTAACAATGTTATGAAAATAACAAAGCGCCCGGGCCCGGGGAAGGATCATTCCCGCTTATGCTGCTGATAGCGGACGATGGAGATGATCTCGAAGGTAGTGTAAACGAGGTACAGGATGAAGAAGGTGATCAGAAACGGTACGGCCTTCTCCGGATTGAAATAGGCATAGGTGATGATGAAAACCAAAAGCAGCATGATCTTCACCCCGAAAACCGTGAGAAACCGCTGGGTGAACTTGCGCATGTCCAAATGGCTGGCAGATACCAGCGTGCCATGAAAGATCGCATTCACCCCATAGAAGATCAGGGGCAGAAAGGCAAAAAACAGGTAGAAATCGCCAGGATAAAGAAACCTGAACACCAGAAAACCTAACCCGTACACGATCAGGGTCAGGTAAACCAAACGGATTAAAAAAAATTTCAGGGCTCGTGACATAACACAGCTATAGTTTGGTAAAATCGCGGATGGCATAATAAATACCCACAGCCACCCCAATCACTGCACCCAACAATGTGAACAGGGGAAAATCCATCCCCTCCACCCAATCATCCAACTTCATACCCCCCAAAACAGCCAGCAGAATGATCGCCATCATCTGAAAGCCCAGGGTGGAGTAACGGGCGTATTCTTTAAGAGGACTTCTCTTGTCCGGGGTCTTTCGTGTCTTTGGATCCTTTGGACTCTTTGGAATCCTTGAAGAACGTTTGCCCTTCTGATTTCTTTCCGGTTTTGACATCTTTCACTGCGTCCTCATTCATATTGCAGTTGCCGGTAAACAATGAACCGGGCTCAATGGACAACTTTTGGGTGACAATATCCCCGTAAATGCGGGCTGAAGATTTGAGCGTCACCAGCTCCCTTACTTTGATCTTGCCTTCGACCATTCCCAGGACCTCGGAATTCTTGCAATGGACCTCTCCCTTGATCTTCCCGGTTTCTCCTACAACCAGCTTGCCTTCAGTAACAACATTGCCCGAGAGAAAACCATCGATCCGGATATCGCCATTGGTATTTACATCCCCTGTGATCTCGGTTCCCACCCCTATAATGTTGATGGCGTTGGAATCATTTTCAACGTTTGTCTTTGCCATATCTCTGTTTTTTGACGAGTTCGACTTTAACATCGGTAAAATTACCTTATATTTACGTCAACAAAGATATAAAAGTTCACCCTATTCAAAAAGTTATCCCAGAGAATTTTCTTTGGTAAAATATCCCCATACCATTTAAATTCATTAATTTCGTTCGCTTGAAATCATAAATTTAAGCCGCCTCATGGAAAGATTCAAGTTCATCAACCGCCTCACAGGCTGGATCATCTTTCTGATAGCCGCAACGGTATATCTGATGTCCATCGAACCGACAACAAGTTTTTGGGATTGCGGGGAATACATTGCTTCCGCCTACAAGCTGATGGTGGGCCATCCACCGGGTGCCCCGTTTTTTATGCTGCTGGCCCGATTCTTTTCGCTCTTTGCCGGTGATACTTCCAATGTGGCGATGATGGTCAACAGCATGTCGGCCTTAGCCAGTGCCTTCACCATCCTGTTGCTGTTTTGGACCATTACCCATCTGGCCCTGAAGATCTTTCCGGTCGACGAACGCGGCAACCTGTGGGCTGTGATCGGCAGCGGTGCAGTCGGTGCCCTGGCCTACACCTTCACCGATACTTTCTGGTTCTCGGCTGCCGAGGGGGAGGTATATGCCCTCTCCTCCTTCGTCACCGCCCTGGTTTTCTATGCCATTCTCAAGTGGGAAAATGTAGCCGACCAGGAGCACTCCAACCGGTGGATCATCCTGATCGCCCTCATCATGGGCATCTCCATTGGCATCCACCTGTTGAACCTTTTGACCATCCCGGCCATCGTATTCGTATACTACTTCAAGAAATACCGGGTCACCACCCGGGGCATCGTCGGTGCCGCCATCCTCTCGGTGATCCTGCTGGGCACGTTCATGTACATCCTCATCCCCGGCATCGTGCAGATCGCTTCCGGGTTCGAGCTGATCTTCATCAACGGGATGGGTCTGCCCTACCACTCGGGCAGCATCATTTTCATCATCCTGTTGGGAGCGCTCCTGGGCTGGGGCATCCACCATACCCATAAAAACAAACGTTTTGTGCTCAACACCGTGCTTTTGTCGCTGACGGTGATCATCATCGGATACTCCTCCTATGCCATGATCATGATCCGCTCAGAGGCCAACCCGCCCATGGACGAGAACAATCCGGAAACAGCCTTCTCGCTCTATCACTACCTCAAACGGGAACAGTACGGCACCCAACCCTTACTCTACGGACAATATTACAATGCGCCGGTGGTAGACAGCAAAGACCCCTATACCTACAAGAAAAAAGACGGACGCTACGTGAAATCCTATTCGCTCAACCCCCATTACGAGTTCGATGAGCGTTTCACCACCTTTTTCCCCCGGATGTGGAGCCGGCAGCAGGATCACGTCCGGGAATATAAGAAATGGGCCGACATAGAAGGCCGGCGGGTCACAGTCAACACCGGAAGGGGGGAGAGCCAGGTCAAGAAAGTACCCACCTTTGGAGAAAACCTGAAATTCTTCTTCAATTATCAGGTGGGCCATATGTACCTGCGCTATTTTATGTGGAATTTTGCCGGCCGCCAGAACGACATCCAGGGCCATGGCGAGCCGCTGAACGGCAACTGGATCAGCGGCATCAAATTCCTGGATGAATGGCGCCTGGGTGACCAGGACAATCTGCCGGATAAATTCAAAAACAACAAGGCCCGCAACACCTATTACATGCTTCCCCTTTTACTGGGACTGATCGGTTTCCTTTTTCACTACAAAAGGCATCCAAAAGATTTCACCGTCATCCTGCTGCTCTTCCTTTTCACCGGCCTGGCCATTGTGGTATACCTGAACCAGCCGCCCCTGCAGCCGCGGGAAAGAGATTATGCCTACGCGGGCAGCTTTTATGCTTTCTCCATCTGGATCGGCCTTGGGGTGCTGGCCCTGTACAACGCCCTCAGACAAAAAGCGCCCAGGCTGCTCAGTGCCGGCGCCGTTACCCTTATCGCCCTGTTGCTGGTGCCGGGTATACTGGCCAGGGAAAACTGGGACGACCATGACCGCTCCGGCCGGTACATTGCACGCGATTTCGCCTTCAACTATCTCAACTCGTGTGCGCCCAATGCCATCCTCTTTACCCATGGCGACAACGATACCTTCCCCCTCTGGTATGCCCAGGAAGTGGAAGGCATCCGGACCGACGTGCGGGTAGTCAACCTCAGCCTGCTCAATACCGACTGGTACATCGATCAGATGAAAAGAAAAGCCTACGACTCTGAACCCGTTCCCTTCAGCCTGGAAAAAGAGCAATACGAGCAGGGCACCCGCGATCAGATACCCATTGTCAACCGCGTGGATAAGGCAGTCAAGGTTAAGCAGGTGATCGATTTCATCGCCAACGACAACCCGCAAACACAGCTAACCGGCTACAGCAACCAAAAAATCGATTACTGCCCCACCAACCGGTTCATCCTTCCGGTGGATTCCGCTGCAGTGGTGGACAACGGTACCGTAAGCCCGGAAAATGCCGGTGAGATCGTTGATCAGATCAAATGGAAAGTCTCCGGCAACAGCCTGGTCAAAAACGAGATGATGATCCTCGATCTGCTGGCCCACTTCAACTGGGAAAGACCGGTTTATTTCGTCTCCCCGGCCAGCAGCACCAACCTGGGGCTTCAGGATTACCTCCAGCTGGAAGGGTTCGCCTACCGGCTGGTCCCAGTCAAAACAGAGGCCCAGGACCAGATCGATGCCGGCCGCGTGGCTTCCTCCATCATGTACCAAAACCTGATGGAGGAGTTCGAATGGGGCAACTTCCCGGATACCGACGTATATGTGGATTATACCTCCCGCCGAACGGCCAACGTGATCCGCATCCGCAATAAATTCGCGCGGCTTGCCAATAAGCTCATCGAAGAGGGCCAAAAGGAAAAGGCCATCGAGACCCTCGACCGGGCCATGGAGCTTACACCCCATTCACAACTGCCCCACGGTATATGGGTGCTCGAGATAGTTAAAGGCTATTACAAGGCCGGGGCTACAGAGAAAGCCAATCAGCTGGCGGAAGAACTGGCCGGTTATACGCAGGATCAGATGAACTACTTCTTCGGCATGGAAGAACGCTTCTCCAACCTGTTGACCAACAACAAACGGATGGCCCTGCACATCATGCACAGGCTCTCGCAAATAACAGGCAACTATGGACAGCAAGAGCTGTCGAAGAAATACGAAAACATCGTCAACAACAACATCTCCTCCATGAGCGGAGGTTTGAGATAAAAACCCAACTGACGGATCAAGCCTCCTGGCAGGATCTAAAGACTCAAGGCAGAAAAAAGCCCTTCCGGAATTCAACGCATCCGGAAGGGCTTTTTTTGTGAGGGGACAGCTGACTGATCATTTATTCGGTGTCAACGCGATTTAGCAATTTCAGCGCTTTATCGGCCACTCTTTGGTCATCAATGTCCCGGATGCACCGGAAGTGTCTTTTCGGGCATCTTTTATATCCCAGCTTGGAACATGGCCGGCATCGAAGATCCCGGATCTCAAACCAGGCAGAGTCGGGATGGGGCCGGTAGGGGTACATGCCAAACTCCGGCACAGTATTGCCCCAAATGGTGATGATGCGCTTACGGAAGGCAGCGGCTATGTGCATCAGGCCGGTGTCGTGGGTGATGATTAACCGGGCCTGCCTGACCAGGGAAGCCGACTGGTTGATGGTATATTCCCCACAGGCATTATACACCTTCGTTTTACAGCTCTGACGGATCTGCTCGCCTGTAGCATGGTCCTCTTTACCGCCCAGCAAAACAACCGGATGTTTGATTCGGTCGATAATGGAGATCATCTTGTCCGGGGTCAGCTTCTTGGTATCATGCATGGCACCGATCGCAAAACCTATATATCCATCCCTGAAGGGGCTGGCCCATTGGGCGGCATCCACAGAATCTTTGTCAGGAATGAAATAGTCCAGGCCGGTGCCGTCATCTTGCACATCAAAAACATCCACCGCCTCCCGGTACCGGTCCACAATGTGCCTGTCGGGCAGGCGGTTGACCTTAAAGTTGACATAGATCCATTTTTTCAGGTTCAGCTTGTCAAAAGTGAAGGATATCACTTTCAGCCCGGAGATGATCCGGCGGGTGCGGATGTTTTTATGCAGATCGATCACATAATCGAACTGCTCTTCCTTCAGCTCCCGGATCTGTTCATTCAGATCCTCCCTGAGCACATGGATCCGATCGATATAGGGATTGACCTCGAGTATCTCCCGGAATGCAGGCTTGGTAAAGTAGTGGATCTCGGCATGCGCCACCTGTTGCTTCAGGCCCCGGATCACCGGAGTAGTAAGCACAACATCCCCGATGGAACTGAACCGGAGAATCAGAAATTTGATGGGTTGCATACACCGTTCATTTACTCCCGGGTTCACAGCAGGATCGTCCGGGCTTACTGTACTTCGGCAAGAATGATGACTTTGTTGCGCTGCACTTCGATCAACCCACCCTCAATATCAAAATACTGCGGTGAGCCGGCCGATTCTTCTATCTTGATCTGTCCCTTCTCCAGGGTAGAGATGATGGGAGCATGGTACTGAAGCACTTCAAAGGGATCTTTGCTTCCCGGAACGCGGATCAATTCCACGCGGCCCTTAAAGAGTTGTTGATCAGGTGAGATAATTTCTAGCTCCATGATACAGGTAAGGTTTATGAGGCACTTTCAGACAACATCTTCTCACCCTTTTCGATGGCATCATCAATGGTGCCTACCAAATTGAAGGCTGATTCAGGATATTTATCCACGTCGCCGTTCAGGATCATTTTGAAGCCTTTGATGGTATCCTTGATATCGACGAATACCCCGGGTATACCGGTAAACTGTTCTGCCACATGGAAGGGCTGCGACAGGAAACGCTGTATCCTCCTGGCCCGGTGAACGGTGATCTTATCTTCTTCAGAGAGCTCATCCATACCCAGGATGGCAATAATATCCTGCAGCTCACGGTTCCTTTGCAGGATCTCCTTAACCTGCTGGGCTACCTGGTAATGTTCTTCTCCTACCACCTCAGG
>JAGXLL010000064.1:0-9935 GCA_018334675.1 Bacteroidales bacterium
GGTTTTTAATCTGTTGGGTGCCGTCAAAGCATAGACAATGGGCACCCGCATATCGGGCAGGCCCATCTGGGCCTTCATGGATCCATCGGTAAACTGAACGATCGAATGAATGATCGACTGGGGATGGATGATCACATCGATCTGTTCGGGTTTGAGATCGAAGAGCCACCGGGCTTCGATGGCTTCGAGGCCTTTGTTCATCATGGTGGCCGAATCGATGGTGATCTTGTTCCCCATGCTCCAGTTGGGATGGTTGAGCGCCTGTGCCCGGGTAACATTCCTCAGCTGGTCGCTGTTCCAACCTCTAAAGGGGCCTCCTGAAGCGGTAAGATAAATCTTCTCAATGTCGTTGCTGTCTTCTCCGGTCAAACACTGATAAATGGCAGAATGTTCAGAATCGACCGGATATATTTCCACCTGATGCTTGGTGGCCAGGGATTTTACCAGGTCGCCGGCCACCACAAGTGTTTCCTTATTGGCCAGGGCGATGGCTTTTCCCTTACGTATGGCATGCATGGTAGGTATCAGGCCGGAATATCCGACCAGCGCTACCATCACGAGATCAATATTGTCGGCTTCCACCACTTCGCCCAGGGCTGCCTCTCCGGAATGGATGTGGACAGAATGCTGACCCACGAGGCTTCTCAGTTTCTCTGCACGTGTTTCATTGCCCACCACAACATGTTCAGGGCTGAAGCGACGTATCTGATCCGCCAGCAGATTGACGTTGCTGTTGGTGGTCAACACCTTGACGTCGAACCATTCGGGAAAGTTTTCCACTACCTGAAGGGTTTGGGTACCAATGGAACCCGTGGAACCTAAGATTGCAATACTTTTCTTTTCCCACATACTGTCACTTTCATCCATTCTCTAAAAAACGATGTATTTCTCCGGGTCCAGGGGAGAGCCGTTGCGCCAGAGCTCGAAATGCAGGTGGGGACCGGTGGTCAGTTCACCTGAATTGCCAATGATGGCCACGGCCTCACCGGCATCTACATGATCGCCCACTTCTTTTAACAGTTCTGCATTGTGTTTGTATACGGTAAGAAGATTGTTTTCATGTTGGATCTGGATGACCCATCCGGTCTTCAGAGTCCAGTTGGCCATGGTGACGGTACCTTCCAGGGCGGAGACCACTACGTTGTTATCGCCGGCAACGATATCGGTTCCGAAATGATTCTCCCGGGCATTATAGGAATTGGTGATCAACCCTTTGACAGGACTAAAAAAATGAATCTGCGAAAGATCTCTTCCGGAAGGTTCTTCATAGTTGACCGACAAGGTGTATTTTTCTTCCTGTTCAATCTGTTTGCGCAAGATCGAGTCGGACTCGGATTTCTCAAACTGCACACTGGCATCTTTGATGGCGGTGTCCTGCGATAAACCCTGATCTTCAGGCACCCCGCCGGCCATGATCGTAGCGATGTTGTCGATGTATTGACCCCGCAGTTGAAGTTCCTTTTCGAGAGAATCCAACCTCGCATAATTCTGGACCATGGTTCGCCGCATGTCCCCTTCCGGATAGCCCGGTATGAACTCCCGGATGGGAGTATAAGCGATCAGCAGGCTGACCAGGGCAATCAGTATGATGGCCCCGGTCCCAAAAACCGCCAGCACGTTGAGCCGGCTCAGACGCATATACCATATCTCCTCGAAGGTGTCGTCGTTGTATATGATCAGCCGGTATTTGTTTTTCAGCCGCTGAAGCAGGGGCTTTTTCTTTTTGGGTCCTTCTGCCATCCAACAATCGTTTTACAGAAATACAAAGATAATAGTTTTCATGAATATTGATGGTAAAAAGAAGCAAAAAAAGGGGAGCTTTTACAACTCCTTTCCAATGATCTTGTGCATTTCACGATTCATAATATCATCCGGAAATCAAATTAAGCTCAAAAAATTTTGTTCATCGATACAATAATTGTATATTTGCAATCGCTTTTAACAACGAAAGAAAAAATATTTGAAAATATATTGCGGGGTGGAGCAGTTGGTAGCTCGTTGGGCTCATAACCCAAAGGTCGCAAGTTCGAGTCTTGCCCCCGCTACTTTTAAAGCCTGACGTAGATTTGCGCCAGGCTTTTTTTATGAAAAAACCGCCACTGGAATGCAAACATCCCAATCCCAATATTTCCTGTCAACAATCCCATTAGCTTCACCATTGACTTTTCTGTTAGGATTTTGGTCCCTCGCTTTTAAGATGCCTTCATATGCCTCATCTAATGTCGCCTTGATAATTTTAAACAGAGTAGGAGAAATCCCTATTTGATCCTGCCTTCCTTTTTTGCTTTTTGTTTTAGCAAAATTCACACCAAATTGCTTTTATCCTAAGCATAATTTTTGTATTTTTGCTTCAAAGCATAGCAATATGGAACGATTATTGGATAAATCGCGAAGAAAGATCAAATCCGTACCGATTGAATTCAAGCGTTATCTTTACCACAACATTAACCTTAACTATAGGCTGGTCAGTATTCTCGGCGCAAGGGGTGCCGGAAAAACTACTTTGTTGCTTCAATTGGGAAAACGCTTATCCGGGAAGATGGTGTTGTATGTAGCTCTGGATGACTTGTTTTTTACAGATAATACCCCCTACAGTCTGGCAGAACAGTTTCATAAAGCAGGTGGGGAAGTGCTTTTATTGGACGAAGTCCACAAGTATCCCACATGGTCGAGAGAAATCAAACTGATATTTGATGACTTTGCGGACCTGCAGGTAATCTTTACTTCTTCTTCTGTTTTAGACATTTATCGGGGGGAATCTGATCTCAGCCGCAGGGTTTCACATTACAGGCTGCCAGAAATGTCTTTCAGGGAATATCTGATTTTTCAACACGGCATAAATATGGAGCCCATCTCGCTGGATGATATTCTAAACCATCATCATGACATAACCTACGAGATGTTAGGTACATTTAAGCCATTGAAATATTTTCCGGATTATTTAAAACACGGGACCTATCCATATTTCTCAGGAGATGAGATGGATTATCATCAGAAATTGCTGAATACAGTCAACCAGGTGTTGGATGTGGATTTGCCTGTGGTTCACCGGGTAGACTATGAAAACATAGCAAAATTTAAGCGATTGCTATATGTATTGGCTACCAATGTACCATTTACTCCTAATATCAGCAAACTCAGTGAGAAAATCAATTTACACCGAAATGCATTGGTTCATGCCCTTCAATGGTTCAGTAAAGCAGAGTTGCTCCATATTTTGTACAAACAAACAAGGAGCATAAGTGTATTGAGTAAACCGGACAAAATCTGGCTACATAACACCAATCTGAGTTATGCTCTGGGCAACCGGCTGCCGGATAAAGGTAATTTAAGAGAGACTTTCTTTATCTCTCAACTTAAACCCGCTCATGATATTTCTTTGCCTGACAAGGGAGATTTCTGGATTGATGATCGTTATTTGATCGAAATTGGAGGAAAAAATAAGACCGGTATTCAAATTCAAGGTCAACCCAATGCTTATATTGTCAAAGATGATATGGAGACAGGTGTTTTAAAAAGCATCCCCTTGTGGTTATTTGGATTCTTATATTAATCCATACCCAATATCAAAAGCTGCTGCATCCATTTTCCCAATCGATTTTAACAGCTTAAATACCACTGACAAATAATCCATTTTATAACATAAAAAGTGGAAAAACTAAAAATTTTTATATAACTTAGGTTGTCCCATACCCCGGGCCGCATTCCCCGGATCTTCTGCAACGATCAGCTCTTACTGTCCGGTCGCATCCTAAAGGGATTAAAATAATCAAATCCATACATATATCATCCCATTCAATCTATATTCCAATTTCCAAGACCATGAAAATTTTAAAAACCACCATTATTCTTATAATCGCTGCCTTTTATAGCGGCGGCATTCAAGCGCAGATCGATGCGCGCCTGTTTCGTTACCCCGATGTTTCCAAAGACCACATTACCTTCTCCTATGGGGGAGACATATGGGTTGTGGACAAAACCGGGGGTACTGCCCATAAATTAAGTTCACCCGATGGTGAAGAAACCTGGCCCAGGTTTTCCCCCGATGGATCCCACATTGCCTTTAGCGGCAATTACGACGGCAACACGGATGTATATGTTGTCCCCTCGCAGGGAGGTGTTGCTGAGCGGGTTACCTGGCACGGGGGGTCTGACCGGGTGCTGGGGTGGCATCCCGACGGATCCAGGGTGCTGTTTGTCTCCTCACGAAAAAGCGGCCGTCAGCGCTACGGCCAGTTTTACCTGATCTCCCGTCAGGGAGGCCTGGCAGAAAAGCTGCCGGTTCCTTACGGGGAGAATGCTTCCTTCTCGGCCGATGGCAATGAGATTGTTTATACCGACAAATCCAGGATATTCAGGACCTGGAAAAGGTACCGGGGCGGCATGGCACCGGATATCACCCGGTTCAACCTGCAGGACCGCTCCCATTCCCGGGTTGCACCCCACATTGCCAATGATGAGCTTCCCATGTGGAGCGACAGCCAAGTATATTTTCTCTCGGACAGAGGGCCGGAAAAACGTTACAACCTATGGGTACATAATCTTGAGAGCGATGAAACCAGGCAGCTCACCCAATACAGTGAATTCGACGTGCACCATCCTTCAATGGGTCCCGGTGACATCGTTTTTGAAGCCGATGGCAAACTGCATCTGATGAGCCTGGCCGATGAATCCGTGACACCGGTGGAGATTTCAGTGGTAAGCGACCAGCAAAACCTCAAACCACGCATAGAAGAAGTAAAAGAACTCATTCAGAATGCCCATATATCCCAAAACGGGAAACGTGTGGTGGCCGAGGCACGGGGAGAACTATTCTCTCTGCCGGCTGAAAAGGGATATGTGAAAAACCTGACCCACACCAGCGGATCGGCTGAGAGGTTCCCGGCATGGTCACCCGACGGTAAGAAGATCGCCTTCTGGAGCGACCGCTCGGGCGAATACCAGCTGCACCTGCTCGACCTGGAAGACGGCACCCAGCAAAAACTTACCGATTATGACTCCGGATACCGGTATAAACTGTATTGGTCTCCCAACAGCGAGATGTTGGCCTTTGTCGATCAAACCATGGCCATCAAAATCTTTGACGCCCGAACCAATCAAACCATTGAGGTCGACAAAGGCTTGTGGATGACCCACGGCGGTCTCTCCAATTTCTCCGTTGACTGGTCAGCCGACAGCCGTTGGATGGCCTACGACCGGGGAGAGGAGAACCGGAGCAACTCCATATTCATCTGGGACACCCAGAACTCCACCAGGAAGCGGGTTACCAGCCCATACTACAACGAGACCTCGCCGGTGTTTGACCCCGAAGGCAAATACCTCTATTTCATCACCAATAGATCCTTTGACCCTGAATACAGCGATTTCGACAACAGCTTTGTATATACCAACTCCGAACAAATTTTAGCCCTGTCGTTGCAAAAGGACACCCCACCCCCCACGGCTCCCGAAAATGACGAAGCAGCCATGGATCACGAAAAGGATGATGAACAGGAAAAAGAAAACGGAGAGAAAGAGCCGGCGGATAAGAACGACAATGATACACCGGAACCGGTAAAGATTGATTTCGAAGGCCTGGAACAGCGGGCTGCCATCATACCTATAAAAGCCGGAAATTACAACCATCTTTCTGCAGTAAAAGGCAAGGTGATCTTCCATGATTACACCGGTTCAGAAGATGGCAAGCGGCCGGTGAAATATTATGATTTGGAAGAGGAAGAGGAAAAAACCATCATTGACAATGCCCGGCAATACCTATTGAGCGGCGAGCGGAACAAAATGCTGGTGGCCGTTAACGGGGGTATGGCTGTCATCGATGTCAAGCCGGATCAGAAACCTGAAAAGATGATCAGCCTGGATGAGATGGAAACCACTGTTGATCCGCGAGCCGAGTGGCAGCAGATCTTCCATGATGCCTGGCGCTTTGAAAGGGATTTTTTCTATGACAAGAACATGCACGGGGTGGACTGGCAAGCCATAAAAGATTACTATGGGGGCCTGCTGGACGATGCGGCCACCCGGTGGGATGTGAATTACCTGATCGGGGAGATGATCGCCGAACTGAATGCTTCCCATACTTACCGGTATGGAGGCGATACGGAGCAGGATCCGGACAAAGAAGTGGGTTATCTGGGTATTGACTGGGAAAGGGATGATGGCCATTACAGGGTCAAAAAGATCATCCGGGGCGCTCCCTGGGATGCTGAAGTTCACTCGCCCCTATCCATGCCCGATGTGGATACACAGGAAGGCGATTACATCCTTGCCGTAAATGGTATCCCTCTTACTACGGAGAAGGAACCCTACAGCGCTTTCCAGGGCCTGGCCGGTAAAGTGGTGGAATTAACCGTAAATGATGAGCCCACAAACGAGGGAGTTCGGAAAGAGATCGTCAAAACCATGGGCAGTGAGACCCGGCTGCGCCACCTGGAATGGATCGAGAACAACCGCAAAACGGTTGAGGAAGCTACCAACGGAAGAGCAGGCTACATCTATGTCCGCAGCACCGGCATCGACGGTCAGAACGAGCTGGTACGGCAGTTCAGCGGCCAGTGGCACAAGGATGCCCTGATCATTGATGAGCGCTTCAACAGCGGCGGGCAGATACCCGACCGGTTCATCGAGCTGCTGAACAGAAAACCCCTGGCTTACTGGGCCGTGAGGGACGGCAAAAACTGGCAGTGGCCGCCGGTGGCCAACTTCGGACCCAAAGCCATGCTCATCAACGGATGGAGCGGATCGGGCGGAGATGCCTTCCCCGACTTCTTTAAAAAGGCGGGTTTAGGACCTTTAATCGGCACCCGAACCTGGGGAGGGCTCATCGGGATATCAGGTGCTCCTCCACTGATCGATGGAGGCATTGTGACCGTGCCCACTTTCCGGATGTACCACCCCGATGGCACCTGGTTTGAAGAAGGCCATGGCGTGGAACCCGACATCCCGGTGGAACAAAACCCCACCCAACTGTCCGAAGGTACGGACGTCCAATTAAAAAAGGCCATTGAATGGATCATGCAGGAACTGGAGGAAAATCCACCCCAAACACCTGAACCGGAAGAATATGAAAAACGGTAACACACCTGCAACCCATCGCAGATGGGTGCCCGAATCACCTTTTCAATAAATCAATCCCCATGAAAAAAGACCGCCTCCCATTCCGGGGCGGTCTTTTTTTTTTACCATGTAACAAAGCTTCAGGATTGTAAAACCATTCTCTAAGACCGGTGGAGTGAAAATTAGTTCAGCTCGACCATCAACACCGACTTGGGCGGCAAATCAACCTTCAGGGTGCCGTCATCCATGTGAGCATCTTCAAAGTTGCTGATTTGTACATTTTCGGGATTCTCAAAGGTATTGTGCGCGTTCATCTGATCATGGGTCAGCACCTGGCCATGGGTGAACTGAAGATCCGCCGAACCCTGAAAATGGCATTGCACAGCAACGGCCTCTTCGGGCTTGGCATTGGTAAAGGTAATGTGTACCTTCCCCTCATCGTCCCTGGAGGCAGAAGCCGTGATGGCGGGTATCTTCCTGCCGTCCATTTCATAATCCTCCCCATTCAACTGAACGGGCAGATACCGGGCGTCGTGATGCACCTGATACATGTCAAACACATGATAGGTAGGGGTGAGGATCACCTTCTGCTCATTGGTGAGCAGCACAGCCTGCAATACGTTCACGGTCTGAGCCAGGTTGGCCATTTTTACCCGGTCGCTTTTCTGATTGAAGATATTCAGCGACAACCCGGCAACCAATGCATCACGAAGGGTATTCTGCTGATACAAAAACCCGGGTTTGGTGCCGGGTTCCCGGTTATGCCAGCAACCCCATTCATCCACGATCAGATCGATGTTGGCATCGGGGAGATACCGGTCGATGATCTGCAGGTTTCGATCTATTAGCTCCTCCAGTCGCAGGGCCTTTCTGATGGTGGTGAACCATTCGGATTCGCCGAATTCGGTAGCCGATCCTTTATCTCCCCAGCCCCCGGGAACCGTGTAATAATGCAGGGAATACCCGTTGAAAAGCCAGGATTTGCCTTTCTCCGCCACATTCTTCATGAATTCCTCGGTCCAGTCCAGGTTGAAACCACTGGGACCCACAGCCACCTTGTAAAGAGGCTTGTCCGGATAACTTCTCATATAAGTGGAATAACGGGTCATCTTCTCATAATACTGGGTGGGATTCATATTGCCACCGCATCCCCAGCTTTCATTACCCACACCCCAGTATTTCACATACCAGGGCTCTTCCCGGCCGTTTTGCTTGCGTAGCCGGGTCATATCACTCTCTATATCCGCATTCACGTATTCCACCCAATCGGACAATTCCTGCACCGTTCCGCTGCCCATATTCCCGGCTATGACAGGCTCACAATCAAGCATCTCGCAAAGCCTTAAGAATTCATGGGTCCCAAAACTGTTGTCTTCCGATACCATACCCCAATGGGTATTAATCATAGGGGGACGGTCCTTCTTCGGGCCGATTCCATCCTTCCAGTGGTATTCATCGGCAAAGCAACCACCCGGCCAACGCAGGTTGGGAATACCTATCTCCTTCAGGGCTTTCAACACTTCACTGCGGATGCCCTGATCATTGGGTATTGGAGAATCTTCACCTACCCAAATGCCATCGTAGATGCAACGGCCCAGGTGCTCCGAAAAATGCCCGTAAATGTGCCGGCTGATTTTATGATCGGCACCGTCAAGGTCTACAATCATCTGGTTCTGAGAAAACAACCCAGTGCTGATGACCAGACCGGCAAGCATCAGAAAAATCCATGGTTTCTTCATAAACAAAAAATATTAAGTGTATAATCTACACCAAAAGTAATCAATCGCTAAATAAAAAGCAAGTGGACACCACCTGGCCAGAAAAGGCTCGACGTACCCCTCACTTTTTTATTGGGCAAAAGCCCCGCCAATTGAGCTGAATAAGCCAGGTAAATTTCAGTATTCATTCCAGCTTTTCACCTCCAGATCCTCCGGTGTCATCCTGCAGAAGCTGTATATAAAGGCACTGGCCAGGCGGGCGTTGGTGATCAGGGGGATGTTGTAGTTGACGGCACTTCGCCGGATGGTATAATCATTGGCCAGCTCATCGCTGGAGAGGTTCTTGGGGATGTTCACCACCAGATCGATCATCTTATTTTTCAGGTAATCCAGCACGTTGGGTTTGGCATCTTCGTCGGGCCAGTGCAGCGGGGTGGCTGATATGCCGTTCATTTCCAGGAAATCGGCGGTTCCTTTGGTGGCAAAAAGTTGATAACCTTTCTCCTGAAGCATTTTACAGGAGTTGACCAGCTCTACCTTCGAGTGCATGGGGCCGGTGCTCAGCAGGATGTTTTTCCCGGGAATGGAATAGCCCACCGACAGCATCGCCTTCAGTATGGCTTCATAGAAACTGTCGCCAATACAACCCACTTCTCCCGTTGAGACCATATCGACTCCCAGGATGGGATCGGCCTGGGCCAGTCGGGAGAAGCTGAACTGAGGGGCTTTCACTCCGATGTGGTCGAGGTCGAAGATGGATTTGTGGGGTTTCTCCACCTTTCTGCCCAGCATGATGCGGGTAGCCAGATCGATGAAGTTGACTTTCACTACTTTCGACACAAAAGGAAAGCTGCGGGAAGCCCTCAGGTTGCATTCGATCACTTTGATGTCATTGTCTTTGGCCAGGAACTGCATATTGAATGGCCCGGATATATTGAGCTCCCGTGCAATGGAGCGGGCAATGCGCTTGATGCGCCGCACCGTCTCAAAATAGATCTTCTGTGGGGGGAACACCATGGTGGCATCGCCTGAATGAACCCCGGCAAATTCCACATGTTCCGAAAGGGCATAGCTGATGATCTCTCCATGATCGGCCACCGCATCGATCTCTATCTCTTTGGCCCTTTCAATAAACTCGGTCACTACCACCGGGTGCTGCTTGGA
>JAGXLL010000064.1:10479-11707 GCA_018334675.1 Bacteroidales bacterium
GCCACCGATTGGCCGTCATGGATAAAATCCTTGTCATGTTCATCCCCTGAGTAAGTCAGGTATAGATAGTTGGTCTGTGCCGGATATTCTGCTGCCAGGGTATCGATCTGCTTGACATAAGGTGTGATGCCCAATGACTTGCGGTATGAGCGAACCCGGTCCATATCGGCTTCAATACGATCCTCCGGGCTATTCAATATAATCCGGCTCAGCTGGAAATCAGAGAAACCCCTGATCTTGGCCTCACGCAAGAGCTCCTTCGGAACCCCTTTCAGCTTATCATACTTAATCAATTGCTGATGGAGGTCATGAATATTCTTCAGACGCATCAGAAACCACCGGTCAATGCGGGTAAGCCGGTGTAGCTTGTCGATGTCGTAGTCTTTCTCAAAAGCCGCCTGGATGGCAAAGATCCGCATGTCGGTGGGACGTTGCAGCTCCTCTTCAAGGTGATCAAAAGTGAGGTTTCTGTTGGCCACCAGCCCATGCATACCCAGGCCCACCATACGCAATCCTTTCTGTATGGCCTCCTCAAAATTGCGGCCGATGGACATCACCTCTCCCACGCTCTTCATGCTGCTGCCGATGTGTTTGGAGACACTGTCGAATTTGCCCAGGTCCCATCGCGGGATCTTACAGACAATATAATCCAGGGCAGGCTCAAAGAAAGCACTGGTAGTCTTCACCACCGAGTTTTTAAGCTGATGCAGGCCGTAGCCCAGACCCAGCTTAGCCGCCACATGAGCCAGCGGATAGCCGGTAGCCTTCGATGCCAGGGCGCTGGACCGGGAAAGCCGGGCATTGACCTCTATCACCCGGTAATCCTCGGAGTAGGGATCCAGGGCATACTGAATATTGCATTCACCTACCACTCCTATATGACGAATAATCCGGATGGCCAGCTCCCTGAGCTTATGGTACTCCGAGTTGGTGAGGGTTTGGGAAGGCGCCACCACAATGCTCTCCCCTGTATGGATGCCCAGGGGGTCAAAATTTTCCATGTTGCATACGGTGATGCAATTGTCGAACCGGTCACGAACCACCTCGTATTCCACTTCCTTCCACCCTTTGAGGGACTCTTCCACCAGCACCTGGGGCGAATAGGCAAAAGCATTGCTGCAGGTCTGCTCCAGCTCCCCGGGGTTGCTACAGAAGCCTGAACCCATGCCTCCAAGGGCATAGGCAGCTCGTATGATAACCGGATAACCCAGATCTTCCGCTGCCCTGT
>JAGXLL010000148.1 GCA_018334675.1 Bacteroidales bacterium
GAGCTGATTCCGGGTCGGGCCCCACGTGCGATTCGGGAGCAGCACCGTGTACTTTGCCGAAGGTATGTCCGCCGGCGATCAGTGCCACCGTTTCATAATCATTCATGGCCATGCGTTTGAAGGACTGGCGGATATAATAGGCCGATTTGGCCGGATTGGGTTCACCATTGGGGCCTTCCGGGTTGACATAAATAAGGCCCATATGATCGGCGGCCAGGCGTCCTGCCAGGTTCCCCTGGTCGTCGTGGCGCTCATCGGCCAGCCACTCGTGTTCGGGTCCCCAACTGATGTCTTTTTCCGGTTCCCATACATCTTCGCGACCGCCTCCAAAACCAAAGGTTTTGAAGCCCATGGATTCCATGGCCACATTACCGGCCAGGATCATCAGGTCGGCCCAGGAAATTTTACGGCCATATTTTTGCTTTACAGGCCAGAGCAAGCGCCTGGCCTTGTCCAGACTCACGTTATCGGGCCAGCTGTTTATTGGGGAGAAACGCTGATTGCCGGTGCCTCCTCCACCACGTCCATCGGCTATACGGTAAGTGCCCGCACTGTGCCAGGTCATCCGGATAAAGAGCCCGCCATAATGACCCCAGTCTGCCGGCCACCAGTCTTTGGAGTCGGTCATAATATCATGGATATCCTGCTTGACGGCTTGCAGATCCAGTTTTTTGAATTCTTCGCCGTAGTTAAAACCCTCCTCCATGGGATTGGAATGCGGGCAGTGCTGGCGGAGAATATCCAGGTTCAGCTGTTTAGGTCCCTGGGGATCAACACCAACTGGTTTGCTGGTTGCTCCGGTAACCGGACATTTGCTAGAGTGATCGGATTGATGTTTCATACGTATTTTATTTTAGATTGTCCTTGGTTTGTCCTTTTAAATGTATTTCTTACAAAATTTAAGAATGGGTAATAAATTTCCCTTTGATCTGAAGAATCATCTCATCGATTTGAAAATTTTCAATGTTCTTTTTCCTGAAGAAATCCCGGAGCAGCTCATCCAGCTCTTCATCGAAATAATCCTGGATCACTTTATTTTCAGTGCAATAAAGGTGGTGGTGGTTCTCGATGATCCCGTCATATCTCATCGCCCCTTCATCGGTGGGGACCTTTTTGATTAAATCATTTTCAATCAGGGCATCCAGTACCTTGTAAACGGTTCCTGGAGCAATATTGGGATGGCTTTTTCTTACCACCCCAATTACTTGATCTGCAGTAGGGTGGTTGTTCAGACTATAAATTGCCTGCAGGATCACCATTCTCTGGGGAGTCACTTTTAAGCCCTTTTGTGAAAGGCTGTGGCGTATTTTTTCCGTATGGGTTTCCAATGTCTATCAGGTCTTAAAGAAGAATAATTCTTATTTGAGGGAAAGTCAATTTACGAAAAACTTTGGATAAATCCTAATTTTTTTGGTGTCTCTTGGGCGGCAATGTGGGTGGAAATCAATGGGCATGGCCGCTGTGACCGCCAGCGCCTTTTTTCATTTCCGATAATATAGCCTGGGCATTGTTTACCACGAACCGGGTGGTGTTTATGTCCTGCTTATCGGTGGTAAAACTTGAGAACGCCCCTTGTGTAATTCCTTTTCTTACCAGCATTTTTTCGAAGACGAAGAACGAAGCCTCCCCGGCATGTCCGTTGTCGTCATGTTCATGTTGGGTTTCTTCTTGCTGATGGGCATGCTCCGCTTCTTTCTTATGATTATCATTATTGGCCTTACCTTTCCTTTTTAACATGAATACGTAGTTTTTCCCCTGATCCAACACAAAAGCCGCATCAGGCAGGGTGTTTTGTTCTTTGTCACCTGTTTGGATGTAGGCCACCACAGACATTCCAGGCAGGAGCGGTTCCCTCATATCCTTGATGCGGGCATGAACAAGAGCGGTGCGTTGCTCGGGGTCGAAACGTTTGGCCGTTTTCATCACTTCACCTTCCATAGGTTGCGACAAGGGACTATTTGCCAGGTTGAAGGTAAGTTGCTGACCCGGGGTCACTTTGCTGATGTCCTGTTCATATACTTTCAGATCGATATGGGCTTTCTCGTTGGCTGTGACATGAAAGAGCGATTGCTGGGGGGTGACGTGGCTGCCGGTGTTGATTTCCACCTTTGCCACGTGGCCGGTGATGGGTGCCTTTACCGGGTATCCATCGCGGATGTTTTGAGGCGTCAGTTTTTGTGGGTTGATATGGATGAGCTGAAGCTTTTTCTTCAGGCTTTGCAGCCGGGCGAGGTTGGACTGATAGGCTGCCCGGGCGTTCTGAACCGTTTTTTCTGCATTGACGCTGTCCTCAAGCAATCTCTTTTGCCGCTGGTATTCTAACTTGAGGTATTCATCCTGGTTGCTTGCATCCAGGTAGTTTTGTTGCAAATCCACAATGTCGGGGTGGACAATGCGGGCTATGACCTGCCCTTTGCGCACATAATCGCCTTCAATAACCCGGATATCTTTGATGATTCCGCCAATCAGGGTACTCACTGTAGCCTCATCCGAAGGGGCCAGGGCAACTTCGCCAAAGGACTTGACTGCCTTCGACAGGGGTTGCCGGGTGATCTGACTAAGCTCAATACCGGCAGCTTTCATTTGTTTGCCGGTAATGAGCACTTCATTTTCCTGAAGTCCTGCTTTTTCTTGTTGAAACGCCTCGGAGTGTTGATCTTCTCCGTTTGTTTCCGCCTCTGCCTCATGGTTGTGTGCTGAATGATCTTCATGTGCCGAATTATTTTCTGAGGAAGCCTCATTCGATGAGCAGCCATAGAGAACCATTCCCAAAAACAAGGCAAGTATGATGGTTGGTGTTTGTATTGTCAGCTTCTTCATGGTTTGATTGGATTTTTGATTTTTATAATTTATTCACCCAGAAGGTATTCCAGTTCGATGATGTTTTGGTTGTATGTTTTCAGTATATCCAGATAGTTCATCCGAATGCGGGTGGCCTGGTCGAAAAAGTTGATGTATTGCACATAATCAATATTCCCCGCCTCGTATTGTTTGGATGCACTTTTGATGATCATCTCCGCTTCCTTCAGCCGGCTTTCCTCAAAATACTTCAACTGCCGGCTGTAGGTCTGCAGGTTTTCCAGGATGTTGCGATAGGCGGTAATCCGGTCGCTCTCCACTTCCTGGTAATTCTGGTAGGATTC
>JAGXLL010000149.1 GCA_018334675.1 Bacteroidales bacterium
CAGCCGGGGATGTGTTTTAAAGCCTTCGCCCGGTTTGATAAGTGTTGGATTTGTTGTAATTTTAACATGTGAAACCTGCATCCAAGAACTTACACAACAAGGACATGATTATTCCATGCAGGTTCCATACGGCCAAATTATTAAATAAAAGGTAACCGTATGAAACCGCACCCAGGCATGCATACTTTTAAAGAACTGCAGAAGATGGTAAACCAGCAGATTGTCTCGCAACAACTGGTTCACGAACCCCTTGAATTATACGAGCCCATTGAATATGCCCTTTCCTCGGGAGGCAAAAGGCTGCGTCCTGTGCTGGTGCTGATGGCTGCGAATCTGTATACCGACCATATTGAGGAAGCGCTCATGCCCGCCTTGGGTATCGAGATCTTCCATAATTTTACCCTGTTGCACGATGACATCATGGACCAGGCGGAGATCCGGAGGAATCAGCCCACCGTCCACAAGAAATGGAATGCCAATGTAGCCATCCTTTCAGGTGATGCCATGTTCATCAAAGCTTATGAATACCTGTTGTATTATCAGGGGTATAACCTGCAGCAGGTTCTGAAAGTGTTCAATGAGACAGCTCTGAAGGTTTGCGAGGGTCAGCAGTATGACATGAATTATGAAACGGAGGAGCAGGTCGGTGAGGCCGCTTATCTGAAGATGATCGGGTTGAAGACAGCTGCCCTGATCGCGGGCAGCCTTCAGATCGGTGCCCTGATCGGCGGGGCAGGGGAGCAGGAAGCCCGGAGGCTTTATGATTTCGGCTGGAACCTGGGGGTGGCTTTTCAGCTTCAGGATGATTACCTGGACACTTTCGGCAACCCCGAGGTCTTCGGCAAAAGCATCGGGGGTGACATTTTAGCCGACAAAAAAACTTTTTTGTTTGTCAAAGCCATGGAAAAAGCCGGGGCAGATCAGAAAGAAGAGCTCAGCAGCCTGGTAGGCAACAAGGAACTGGATCCGCAGGAAAAGATCGATTCGGTGAAACAGCTCTTCAGGAATCTTGGAGTGGGTGATCTAACCCATATACAGGCAGAGCAGTACTATGACAAGGCTCTTCGGGAGATGGATAAAGTGCAGCGCTCCCCCACGAGAAAGGCGCATCTTCTTGATCTGGCCGATCAGATGATGCGGCGGGAGAAGTAGTTTTCTCTCAAAGTTTATAGAGCACGCCCAATTTAATGGAAGCTTGTGGCGAATGGTTGACCAGGTATTTAACCTCCCCGAATCCATCAAGGCTTTTGCTGATCTCCAGATTAACCCCCGCCCCTGCGTTGAAGCCTATGTTGGATGCGAAATTTGCACCAGCCAGTGCATAGGCATCCATGCCAAATTCGCGAACGAAAGAGTAGTGCACATCCAGGTTGCCTTCGAAATCGGGAAGAACAGCCGCATCTATAGAAATACGGAGGTTGGGGTCCAACGCTCCCAGGTCGTAAGTGATCTTTGTGATCATCCCAACCGGTGGTTTGGTACGGAGCTCGACACCTCCACCCACTTTGATCATCTGGCTGTGCGATTGAACATGAAAGGCAAGCACTATGACAAGGGTGCTGAATAGCAGTTTAATGGGTTTCATCTTGATGGCTTAATGGGTTCAACCTTGCAGATGTAAATGAACAATATTTATGGCCAAATTTATGGCCAATCATTGAAATTTCTCCCTCCTTATACTTTTCAAATCCCTTTTTTGTTTCTTCTTTTGTCGTGAGAAATCAGGCCGAAAGGTTAAAGTTAATATATCTCACCCGGATAAAGTGATAATGATATAAGAAAAATGTTAAATTTGCTGCATCGAAATGTTCTAAATTCCAAATCCATGGCTCAGAATAAAGGCGAAATCATACAGGTCATCGGTCCGGTGATCGACGTGAGCTTTGAAAAGTCAGGCGGTGAGCTGCCCAACATTTATGATGCTCTTGAAGTAGAGAAACAAGATGGCGGCAAGCTGGTCATTGAGTGTCAGCAACACATTGGCGAATATACCGTGCGCACCATTGCCCTTGATGCCACTGATGGTATCAGGCGGGGCATGGAAGTGATTTCCACCGGGGCTGCCATTCGGGTACCTATTGGAGATCAGGTAAGAGGTCGCCTGCTCAATGTCCTGGGCAATCCTGTTGATGGGATGGAGCAGCTGGACAAGGAGGGGGGCTACCAGATCCATCAATATCCCCCTAAATATACGGATTTGACTACTTCCACTGAAGTGTTGTATACGGGTATCAAAGTGATCGATTTGATTGAGCCCTATGCCAAAGGTGGTAAGATCGGACTGTTCGGGGGGGCCGGTGTAGGCAAGACGGTGCTGATCATGGAGATGATCGACAACATTGCCAAGGCTTATTCCGGGATAACCGTTTTTTCAGGAGTAGGAGAAAGAACCCGTGAAGGCAACGATTTGTTGCGGGAGATGATCGAATCGGGTGTGATCAGGTATGGCAAGGCCTTTCAGGAGAGCATGGAGGCCGGGTCATGGGATCTGTCGAAGGTGGATAGCGAAGAGCTGGGCCAATCGCAGGCCAGTTTGGTATTCGGTCAGATGAATGAGCCGCCGGGAGCGCGGGCTACGGTTGCCCTTACTGGTCTGACTGTTGCCGAGTCGTTTCGTGACCAGGGTATGCGGGAAGGCGGAGAACCCAGGGACATCCTTTTCTTCGTTGATAATGTCTTCCGTTTCACCCAGGCAGGCCAGGAGGTGTCGGCCTTGCTGGGAAGAATGCCCTCGGCAGTGGGTTACCAGCCCACCCTGGCCACCGAGATGGGAGAGATGCAGGAGCGCATCACCTCCACCAGGAACGGATCGATCACCTCGGTTCAGGCGGTATATGTACCGGCCGACGACCTGACCGACCCGGCACCCGCTACTACCTTTACCCACCTGGATGCCACCACTGTTTTGAGCCGTCGTATTTCCGAGCTGGGCATTTACCCGGCCGTGGATCCGCTGGATTCTACTTCTCGTATTCTCACCCCTGAGGTGGTAGGAGAAGAACATTACCAGGTAGCCCAGCAGGTTAAGGAGATCCTGCAAAGGAACCGTGAGCTGCAGGATATTATTGCCATCCTGGGTATGGATGAGCTCTCTGAAGAAGATAAGA
>JAGXLL010000150.1 GCA_018334675.1 Bacteroidales bacterium
AGGGTGATGCCCGGGGTGGAGTTGCGGGTTTTAGCAATGATGCTGTTCACCTTTGTTCCCGGCAGCTGACCACCTTCTCCAGGTTTGGAGCCCTGGGAGATCTTTATCTGTATCTCATCGGCATGGACCAGGTAATGGGTGGTTACGCCAAAACGTCCCGAAGCGATTTGCTTGATGGCACTGCGTTTGTTCTCCCCGCTGGTGGAGACCTGAAACCTTTTGGGATCTTCACCGCCTTCACCGGTGTTGCTTTTTCCCCCGATGCGGTTCATGGCTACAGCCAGCGTTTCGTGGGCCTCTTTGCTCAGCGAGCCAAACGACATGGCACCTGTAGTAAAGCGTTTCATGATGCTTTCAGCGGCTTCCACTTTTTGAAGGTCGATGGGGTTCTTTTTGAAATCCAGGAAACCACGCAAAAAGCTGGGGGCACGGGTAAACCGGTCTGCCTCCTCGGTGAATCGTTGATACATTTGCGGATCATTCCTGCGTACGGCATGCTGCAGATAGCCAATAGCTCTGGGATTCCAGGCATGATCCTCTGCATGATATCGATAGTAAGAGGTACCCCTGAACTCTTTGGAGAAGCGGATGCGCTCTCCGCTGAAGGCTTTTGTGTGGGGTATAAGCGTTTCTCTGGCGATCTCTTTTAATCCGACACCTTCAATGGCCGAGGCGGTTCCGGTAAAATATTCGTTTATAAATTCCCTGTTCAGGCCGATGGCGTCAAAAAGCTGGGCACCCCGGTAGCTTCTCAGGGTGGAGGTTCCCATTTTCGACATCACCTTGAAGATGCCTTTTCCTGCAGCCTTTGTATAGTTGCTTTCTGCTGTGTTATAGTCCATCTGCAGTTTTCTTTCCCGGATCAGCTTATGTATCACCGCAAAAGCCATATAAGGGTTGATGATGCTGGCCCCGTACCCGAACAGCAGGGCGAAATGCATGACTTCGCGGGGTTCGGCTGTTTCGATGACGATATCGATCTGAATGCGCTTTTTTTTGCGGATCAGATGGTGATGTACAGTTGATACGGCCAGCAGGGAAGGAATAGGAGCCTGGTGTTTGCTGACTCCCCGGTCGGAGAGGATAATATAGTCCCTGCCCTCATCGACAGCCTGTTCAGCTTTTCTGCATATCTCGTCCAGCCCCTGTTTCAGTCCCTGAGCGCCCGTATGGGCATCGAAAAGAATGGGAATGGTGGTGGTGAAAAATCCCTTATATTTCAGGTTTTTTAGTATCTCCAGATACTTATTGGTGATCACCGGGTTGAGGAACTTGATCATTTTGGCATGATCAGGCGATTCATCCAGCAGGTTTTGCTGGTGGGAACCGATGTACCCGGTAAGGGTCATGATCACCTCCTCACGGATGGGATCGATGGCCGGATTGGTGACCTGTGCGAAGTGTTGGCGGAAATAGTTGAACAGGCGCTGGGAGTGGCGGGAGGCAACAGCCAGCGGCGTGTCGTTGCCCATAGAGCCTACCGGCTCCTTGCCATCGCAAGCCATAGGGCGGATGATGTTTTTGATCTCATCCATGGTATAACCAAAGGTAAGCAGGTTTTTGTCGTGATCGGGCAGGCTCACGGCTATTTTTTTCTCGAAGGGGATGTCGTCCAGTGTGATCTGATGATCTCTGAGCCATTGGGCGTAAGGCTTTTGTTTTGCCAGGTGTTGTTTGATTTCGGGGTCATAATGGATCTTACCTTCCCGGGTATCGAGCATCAGTATTTTTCCCGGGCGCAGGCGTCCTTTTTCCTTCACCTTATCATCGGGTATATCAAGCACACCTACTTCGGAGCTCATCACCATCCGCTCGTCGCTGGTGATGATGTATCGGGAAGGGCGCAACCCGTTGCGGTCAAGCAGCCCCCCTATGAATCTTCCGTCGGTAAAGAGGACCGCAGCCGGACCGTCCCAGGGTTCCATGAAGGTGGAATGGTACTGATAGAAAGCCTTTACATTATCGGGGATGGGATTGCGGGTGTTAAAAGATTCGGGTATAAGCATGGCCATGGCGTGGGGCAGTGTTTTGCCTGAGAGCACCAGGAATTCCAGGGTATTGTCCAGGGCGGCCGAATCGCTTTTGTCAGGTTGGATAACCGGCAGTACATGGTTGATGTCCTCTCCCAGCATATCCGACTTGAGCAGGGAAGAACGCGCATGCATCCAGTACTTGTTGCCCTGAACCGAGTTGATCTCCCCGTTGTGGCAAAGCATCCGGAAAGGCTGGGCCAGGTCCCAGGTAGGGAAGGTGTTGGTGCTGTAACGAGAATGCACCAGAGCAATGGCACTTTCATAGCGTTCATCGTTGAGGTCCTTGTAAAATTCCCGCAGCTGGCCGGAGGTGAATAATCCTTTATAGATCACTACTCTGGATGAGAGACTCACCACATAAAAGCGCTGTCGGTCTTTCAATTTGGAAGATTCAATCTCTTTTTCCAGTTTCCTGCGCAGGATAAAAAGTTTTCTTTCCAGGATCTCCGGGGAAAAATCTCCCTTTAGGAAAACCTGCCGGATCAGGGGCTGTTCTTTTCTGGCCAGTGTGCCGATGGCATCCGGGTTGACCGGTACATCCCTGGTTTGGATCAGCTCCAGGTTCATTTTTTCTGCTAATTTCCTGAGTTTATCCACGCAATAAAGAGCTTCCTCTTCATTTTGGGGGAGAAACAGGATTCCTGTGCCGAATTTACCCGTTTCCGGTAATTCTATACCCTGGTGGATGTATAAATCCCTTGGTATTTGTGTGGTAATGCCTGCACCGTCGCCTGTATTGCTGTCGGCCCCTTCAGCACCCCGGTGCCGCAGATTGTAAAGAACTTCCAGGCCCTGTTCCACGATGGAATGCGACTTTTTTCCTTTGGTATGAGCTACAAAGCCGATTCCACAGTTGTCGTGTTCATTTTGTCTTTTGTACAAGCCGATGTTTTGAGGGAGGTAAGCCATAATTGATTTTTTAGGTTGTACATACCCCTATCCCTTCCTCCAATTTGCGCAGGGATATAATTTCCTTTCCACGCACACGAGAGGACATTTGGATATTATTCTGTCCGGGGTAAATGATCTCCTTTCAATGACCGATAGGTCGGGAGCGTATGATCAAGTCA
>JAGXLL010000151.1 GCA_018334675.1 Bacteroidales bacterium
CCTGCCGTGTCGATGAAGCGGAACTCCACGCCCCGGATGTTGATCACATCCTCAATCACATCGCGGGTAGTGCCGGCAATATCGGTGACAATCGCCTTTTCTTCATTCAACAGCCGGTTCAAAAGGGTTGACTTGCCCACATTGGTGTTGCCGGCAATGGCCACGGGAAAACCGTTTTTGATGGCATTGCCCAGGGAAAACGAATCCAGCAGTTTGTGGATCAGCCCGTCGATCTCTTCCAGCAGAATTCTGAGCTGGGTGCGGTCGGCAAACTCTACATCCTCCTCGCTGAAGTCGAGCTCCAGCTCGATCAGGGAGATGAAATTCAGAAGCTTCTCACGAAGGCTGCTGATCTCGGCCGAGAAGCCCCCGCGCATCTGTTGCATGGCCAGCTTGTGGGAGGCCCTTGAGGTGGAGGCAATCAGGTCGGCTACCCCCTCGGCCTGGGCCAGGTCCATCTTGCCGTTGTGAAAGGCCCGCATGGTGAACTGACCGGCCTCGGCAGCCTGTGCCCCGTGATCGATCAACAGCTGCAGGATCTTCTGCTGGATGTAATGGGATCCGTGGCAGGAGATCTCTACCATATGGTTGCCGGTGTAAGAGTGAGGGGCATGGAAAGGGAGCACCAGCACTTCGTCCACCGTCTGGTTACCTTCCATGATACGTCCGAAGTGGGCCTTCCGGGGAATGAGGGATTCAGCATCTTTTACCTGGCCGGCGGGCTGGAAGATTTTGTCTATAATAGGAAAAACCCCATCCCCATCGACCCGGACCACGGCAATGGCTCCTGAACCCCGGGGAGTGGATATGGCACAGATCGTATCGGCATTCATCGCAATTCCTTTTTGATCCCTGCAAAGATACCAAAGAAATGTTTGAATAGCTGAACAATACATGATTATCCCAGGATCTAGCCGTGTCGGCCGTCAGATAGGTTAGAAAGATTAAAGAAAACGCTACTGAAAGGTAATTCTTTCACAGATCCATTCAACCCGATCAATAATCCATGATAATTTCCCAGTATCCGGGTTTGTTGATGGTAAAGTGAAGGGTGTAATACATGAACTGCGTCTGCGTTTGATTGGAGGCTTTGAATTTCAACCTGACCCAAAAGGGAAACTCCACCTCCCGGATCTCAATTGGCTTCTGATCAAAATATTTGATGCCGCTGCTGGCCACAAAGTAGATATATTCGGTACGCTTAGGAATGAATTTCATCCTCCGAAAATGGATTTTGACCTTATGTCCTTTGCGTCTTCTGACGAACTGAACAGATTTGATGTTTCTTTTTTCATCGATCACATAATCCTTCTTTTTCTCTTTTTCAGTGGTATCTTGCGGCGAGCTATACGTTCCCTCATCTGAAGAAGTAGCGGAGTTAAGATTGCCGTTGGCCCAGATGTAGGTGCCCTGTCCATGGGCCAGCCCGTTCTTGCAGTTTCCGTGGTACTGATCTGAAAGAGGGTCCAGCTTTACAGTGCAATCCCCGCTTCCCTGGGTCCATGCCAGAGAAGCGATCATGATCAGGGAGAAGGTGCAGAGGATGGGTGAAATGGTTTTTCTGATGAAGGGTTTCATAGAAGTATAGTTATAGGGTTTATGGGTTCATCAAGAGCTTTCTGTTAAAGAATGTTCACCAAAAATGGATGCATTCCGGGGAACCCTTTGAAATAAAACAATCCAGAAGCACCTCCTGGTGCGCCTCATAAATATAATAATTTGCCTGGGAGGAAACAAGAAAGTAGCCTTAAACCCTGCAGCTATTGCTACCCGGGACCTACATCCCCATGCCATGAGAAGCAGAAAAAGCTGATCAGTCGCCTCATGCCCATCAATATTCATAAAGAATTATTTGCTTTCAGCGATAAAAAATTTATTTTTGAAAGAGCAAATTCATATTTCCATATTATGAGCGTACTGGTCAATAAAGATTCAAGAGTCATTGTACAAGGTATCACCGGTGGTGAAGGTACTTTTCATGCCACCCAGATGATCGAATATGGCACCAACGTAGTAGGAGGTGTCACACCCGGCAAAGAGGGTATGAAGCATCTGGAAAGGCCGGTTTTCAATACGGTGGAAAACGCCAGGAAAGAGACAGGCGCCAACACCTCGGTCATCTTCGTGCCTCCGCCGTTTGCTGCAGATGCCATCATGGAGGCAGCTGATGCCGGTATCGAAGTGGTGGTAACCATCACCGAAGGCATACCCACCCAGGATATGGTGAAGGTGCAGGAATTTTTAAAGGATCGGAATACCGTTTTGATCGGGCCCAACTGTCCGGGCATCATCACCCCGGGAGAAGCCAAGGTAGGCATCATGCCGGGCTTTATCCACCAGAAGGGAGGTGTAGGCATTGTCTCGCGTTCAGGCACCCTCACCTATGAGGCGGTTGACCAGGTCACCAAGACAGGCTTGGGTCAGAGCACCTGCATTGGCATTGGCGGGGACCCGATCATCGGAACCTCCACCCTGGATGCGGTGCGCTTGTTCATGGAAGATCCCGAAACAGATGGCATCATTATTATAGGTGAGATTGGCGGGAACATGGAAACCGAAGCCGCCGAATGGATCCAGCAGTATGGCACCAAGCCGGTAGTGGCTTTCGTGGCTGGAAAGACAGCACCTAAAGGAAGAAGAATGGGTCATGCCGGCGCTATTATTGGTGGCAAGTCGGATACTGCTTCAGCTAAGATGGAAGCCATGAGAGAAAAAGGCATCATCATTGCTGAATCACCTGCTGAGATAGGAGATAAGATCTATCAGGCACTGCAGAAATAGAGGGTTGATTCAATATTTGTGCTTTATGAACCATCCGGACTGGAAGGATAAGACGATCCTGATCGCTGAAGATGAGAAGATCAACTACCTTTTTATGAAAACCCTTTTTGCACCTACCGGGGTCGAGATCTTATGGGCCAGCAATGGGGAACAGGCCATTGATATATGCCGTACATCCAACCATGTGGATCTGGTGTTGATGGACCGGATGATGCTCGACCGGGAGGGAAAAGAGGCCACCCGGCAAATCAAAGTAGTAAACCCGGATGTACCTGTTATTGGTCAAACCTCC
>JAGXLL010000022.1 GCA_018334675.1 Bacteroidales bacterium
GATGCTTTCATCGTAAGGCCGCTTGTTTTCGGTCTGGGCCCTTGCGGTGAGCCGCTTGATGGATTCCAGGGTGGGAATGTGCAGGTTGAACACGCAGGATACCGTGGAGTTCATCTTTCGCAGGAGTCCGTCCAGGATATAAGCCTGAACGATGGTCTTGGGAAAGCCTTTGAAGAAAAAACCGCGGGCATTGGGATGGGTCTTGATCTGCCGCTCGATGCCCCGGATGGCATATTCATCGGGGACAATGTCGCCTTTTTCTATGTAAGATTTGGCTTTGCGCCCCACCTCGGTGCCTTTGTCAATCTCCTCATACAGCTGGGAGCCTGCTGATATGTATATCAGGTTGTGTTTCTCAGCCAGCATCCTGCCCTGTGTGTCCTTTCCCGAGCCGGGGGGACCGAAGAGTACCACATTGAGCCATTCCTTGGTCAGGGTCTGCTCGATGGTGGTGGTGATGCGCTTGAAAACATCCTCCACAGAGCCTACCCCATTGACCTTGAAGTAGATGCCTTTCTCGGCGTAGAAGTTGGCCACAGGGATGGTTTTGTTTTTGTATTCCTTCAAGCGGTTCTGAATCACATCCTGGGTATCGTCGCTGCGGTTTTCTTTCTTGGCCCGCTCCAACATGCGTTTCATCAGTTCCTGCTCGGGTACCTCCAGGGATATCATGCAGGAGAGCGAGGTGTTCATCTTCAGCAGCAAGCCTTCCAGTATATAAGCCTGGATGATGGTGCGGGGAAAGCCATCGAAAAGAAAGCCGCTGACTTCCGGGTTGGTCTGGATCTTCTTCTCGATGATCTGTACAATGATGTCATCACTCACCAGCTCTCCTCTTTCAATGACTGCCTGGGCCTTCTTACCCAGTACCGTCCCCTGGGCCATCTCTTCACGCAGGATGTCGCCCGTGGAGATGTAAGCCAGGTTGTATTTGTCGATGAGTTTCTTGGACTGGGTGCCTTTACCTGCCCCAGGAGGGCCAAATAACGCAATGTTGAACATAGAAGTGGTTTTTTATGCTTATGTGGATTTTTTTTGGGTTCATGGCCGGGGTGCTATCTGTTTTTGTTTCCGTTGCAAAGGAAAAAGAAAGATATCACGCCAAAAAGCAACAAAGACAGAAAAGAATGCGACTCCAGCCCGCCTGCAAATGTAAAGATCTTATAGAGACTTCCAGCAAACAGAATCAGGGCCGAAAGCACGGTCAGTGTTTGTTTGCGGGCAAATGCCCCCAGGATCAACAGGAGTCCAAAAATGGCAAATATTGCGGAGAGATAGAAATCAAATCGTTGAAAACTGGGCGCCAACAGATCGGGAAAATGGTTCAGGTATAGGTAAAATCCTGCGCCTAAGCGCATAAAAAAAGTAGCAAGGGGCAAAAGAATTTTGGCTGGTCTCATAGATGGGGTCATTTTGGGGTAAAGATTGCAAAAAAAAACAACAATCACAATTTCGTCCCTCTACAAAATTCATCGCCCAGCACCTGTTATGGGAAGAGGTTTCGTGGAACCCCTCCGCCATGGTTAAGCTTGCCACTAAAAAACCACAAGGTGCCCCCGGCTTATTCCTCGATGGTATCGATTCCATGTATATTAGGAAAAGGCGATGCGTCCGGCTATCATGGATGCCTTTTGTGTGGGGTTGGCTTTGTTCAATAGATTTTCCGATCTCCCTGCGCCGGGGAAAGATTTATTCAAGGAGCGTCAGAATGATCCCCGACAATGTTTACAGATGTGAACAAACTGGAATCCTGCCAGCCGGGGTTCGGATCAAAACCAGGGCTAGGACAAAGAGCCAGGACAAAGAGCCGGGACGTTTTCAACTCTCTTTGCCATAGGGGAGCTATCTTTACCGGGGACCGGCGAAAGTGGTTTCCGGCTGAACCCATCCATGCCCCGCCAGGTTATAATTCCGGTTGGTTACATATGTAGCGCCTGCAAATGGATACAAATGTGTACGACTGAGGCCCAGGTGGTCCCTCTGCGGCGTTGACAAATGGAACAACAACACGGGGGCTGTTGCTGGCGTGTTACTGGGATGTTATTTTTTTATAATACTGGTTGAATCAGTCTGTTACATGTTTTTTCTGAAGTGCCGGTTCAAAGATAGGTCGCACCCGGCGGGACAAAACAGGGTGCAAAGGGCTATTTTTGATTATAATTATACTAATTGCCAGTGTTTTATGCGCAATTTGTTAACGTATTGCTTTTAATATAAAAATGGTAGGGTACCTGAATTCTTCTTTGCCTGGGTGTTTTGGAGATACTCCATTGGGATAAACATTGGTGAGGTCGGGTGTATTGGGTGGGTGTGAAATTTTTCCGTTGCCCCCCTGTTATACAGATGATGGGGTATTTGGCCGTTATGCTTTGGGTTGGATAGGTGCCCAAGGAATGCCGTTTTTTAAATGGGTTGGGGTTGTGTGAAGGGGCTTTTTCAAATAAAGTATAAACTGGCGGGAGGAACAGACGGACACAAAACGGTACATATGTGAACAAAAAGTTGGTTACATATGTGGTTGCTTTTGTCCAGTTGTTCTATTACATTTGTAATTTATTGTGATTTTATATGAATGAGCGCCTGATTCAATTTCTTAAAGTCCACAACCTGAGTTCTACCCGTTTGGCCGATCAGATCGGTGTACAACGCTCGAGTATCTCCCATGTCGTGTCGGGACGTAACAAGCCGAGTTATGATTTTATTTATAAGTTCCTGCAGCATTATCCCAGGGTCAACCCCCGGTGGCTGATCATGGGGGAAGGCTCGATGTATGAGAACCAAAAGCAGCAGGGCTCGCTGCTTTTCCAGCAGGAAGAGCCCGGGTCAACGCCCCGAGAATCAACTGGAGAGAAAAGTGCAGACCCCTCCCCGGTTATAGAAGATTCTCAGGAGGAAGAGCAACCGGCTTATGGCAGAAAGACACGTATCGAGCGGATTGTGGTTTTCTACAGCGATAAGCGCTTTGAGGAGTATCGCCCGGATGGGGATCGATAATCGGTCAGGTTTGTTTATCTTTGTCTGAAAAATATGTACCGATACCTGATCCGCCCGCTGCTGTTTGTTTTGCCTCCCGAGGCGATCCACCATCTGTTGGTGCGCCTGATACGATGGGGCTTCAAGATCCCGCTTCTGCCCCGGCTGATCCGGGTCATGTTTGCTTACCACCACCCCGACCTGAAACGCGAGTTTCTGGGCATGCATTTCGACAATCCCGTCGGACTGGCGGCCGGGTTCGACAAGAATGCACAGGTGGTCGATGAGTTTGCCGCCTTTGGCTTTGCCTTCGTCGAGGTCGGAACGGTTACTCCCCGGCCCCAACCGGGTAACCCACGACCCCGCTCTTTTCGTCTGCCGGGCGACGGGGCCCTGATTAACCGGATGGGCTTCAATAACCACGGTGTGGAACAAGCGGCTGCCCGCCTGAAACAGAGCCGGCGAAGGGTGATCATCGGAGGCAACATCGGCAAGAATACAGGGACTTCGAATGAGGAAGCCATACAAGATTATCATTTTGCCTTTGAACAGCTCTATGACCAGGTCGATTACCTGGTGGTGAACCTGAGCTGCCCCAATATCAAGAACCTCTCGGAATTACAGGATAAGAAGCATACCATGGCCATATTGCAGCGCCTGTGCGATCTGCGATCAACCAAGCCCCGGACAAAGCCGATCCTGCTGAAGATCTCACCCGACCTGACGGATCAGCAGCTGGATGATGCCATCGAGATCTTCAATGCCACCGGCATCGATGGCATCATCGCTACCAATACTACCACCACCCGCCAGAATCTGACAGCGTCCAGCGAGCGCCTCCGCCAGATCGGCGACGGAGGACTGAGCGGTGCCCCGCTCAAAGACCAGTCGACCCGCATCATCCGATATATAACGGAGAAAAGCAATGGCAAGATCCCTATCATTGGGGTAGGCGGCATCATGTCGGCGGAGGATGCCCTGGAGAAACTCCGGGCGGGAGCTTCCCTGGTTCAGGTGTACACGGGATTCATTTATAATGGGCCGGGCTTTGTGAAAAAGATCAACCGGGCCATCGTTCAAAGAGGAACCGGATAAGCCCACAGCAGCCGCCGGTCGGGTGAACAGACCTGGCTTGTCTGGAAGGCGGGGGTTGTGATTTGTGGGTGTTTATTGCTATATTTGATCGAAACCAGAAATGACCCATTATGGAACTCCAGGAGATTTACAAGCGCCTGTGGAATGACTATACCAGCCAGAACCCATCGGTCGGAAAGGTTTACAACCTGTTTTTATATGAAGGAGAAACCATCAACCATGACCACATCGCCTTCCGCTCGTTCAATGACCACCGGGTCAACATCGATGTGATCGCCCGTCCTTTTGTGGAAAGAGGCTATGAGGCCAGGGGCGAATACCACTTCAAAAGAAAAAAGGCCTATGCCCGACACTATGAGCACAAAGAGGATCCCAGCCTGCCCCGGATCTTTATCAGCCACCTGCTGACCGAACAACTCAGCGATTATGTGCAGCAAACCGTTGAGCGCATAATGGAAAAATCTCCCCAGGACACCTTCGGATCGGAGGAGTTGATTTTTTCCAAAACGCTTTGGGGTACGCCCAATTACGGGGTTTATCAAAAACTCCGGGACGAATCTGAATATGCCGCCTGGATGTACGCCTTCGGTTTCCGGGTGAACCATTTTGCCATGAAGGTGAATGATTTTCAACAATTCACGGAGCTGGAGAGGATCAACAACCGGCTGAAGAACGAAGGATGGGTGATGAACCCCTCGGGCGGGGAGATAAAGGGAAGCAAACAGCAGCTGCTGGAACAGTCGAGCATCATGGCCGACAAAATCGATGTTGCCTTCGAGGAGGGTGTGCACCGCATACCCGCCTGTTACTATGAGTTCACCAAACGCTACCCCGACGCTCGGGGTAACCTCTACAACGGTTTTATTACCAGCTCGGCCGACAAGATTTTTGAGAGTACCAACCACTATGAGGACGATAAAAACGGTTGACTTTTCCGGAAGGGATAAGACCGAAAAAGCCGGATCATCCCTCTATTGATTCAACTAGGCTTTTGGGATGCACCTGATCCCTTCTGGCTGCCCAAAATCTCATCAATAAATCGCTGGGCCCGATCATCCTCCATCCTGGTGTTTGATATCAGGGCAGCCAGGCGAACGCGGATCTCATCGGGATCCAATGTCGGCTGCTCATCGAGGTAGCCCTCTTTGAGCAGGTATTCTTTAATATCTTTCATCTTGTTCTTTCTGAAACCCTGCACCTCGCCTTCTCTCAAATGGTAAAGAAGCCTGCGCGGATTGCCCCCGACCTGTTCCAGCAGCCGGGTGACGGGTTCGATAAATTTCTCCGAAACGGCTCCTGAAGACAGCAGCACCTGGCGATCAACCGGACGGGGACGACCTTGCTGGTAGAGGGTTTGAAGACGCTTCAATACTTTGATCTTATCCTGAAGCAGGGGCAGGTCCCGAGGAGTAAGTCCCTGAACCCTGCCTTTGTGGCGGAGAAAACTCTCCAGCTGACCCCAGTAACGCAGGCCTTTTACCAGGCAGCGGTAGAGCACAAGGGGATCATCCAGTACATACCAAAGATGGAGCTGTTCGGGGTAGTCGTTCAGCAGGTTAAAAGCGGGCACCTGCAACTGACGGCCATATTCCTGGCGGCTTTTGTCCTGAGGATCGGGTATGTTCTCCTGGCTCAGTCGGATGGTGGGCAGATCTGTTGGCTGTGTTAGCGGGACATCCGGGTTTTCAGGATCACCTGGAAGCTCCATGATCTTATAATCCACTTCCGCGGCATCCCGGCAGTACCTCTTCCATTTGGCCACCTCATCCTTTTGGGCAGTGAAATAAAAAACCTGGCGACCCTGGCGGCTGATCTCCATCAAAGCCTCGATGATGGCCTGTGCCCTGTTGTCATCGCTGTTGGCCAGCAGCTCATCGGCCAGGATGGGCAGCTTGAGAGCAGATTCCTGGCTCTCAATATAAGCCAGGCGCACGGAAAGCAGCAACTGGATCTGGGTGCCGGTGGAAAGCTCCTCCAGGTCCTGTCCCTCCCTCCATATCGTATCCCGTGCACGGAAAGCAGGCTCATCTGTCTCATCCAGCATGAGCTCATACCGGCCGCTGGTGATCTGAGTGAAAAGTTCCCGGGCCCGGGTGAAAATTGCCGGCCGGTTATGCTCGCGTGTTTCCTGCTTCAGCTGGTTTACCAGCAGCTGTCCGGTCATAGCGGATACATTCTGTTCATATAAGCCGGCTAAGGCATCCCATGCTTTTTCTCTTTCAAGCAAGGCATCTTCCATGGCGTTGCCCTGCCGGGCCTGGTTAATCTGTGCCTGTATGTCAGATATCCTCTGTATAATCTCGTCCTTTTTGTCGGCTTGTTCCTGGTAATACCGGGATTGTTCGAGGGCCTGATCCAGGCTCATTTGTGAAAGTTCTCGCTTATGCGCCTCGTAGAGTGAATGATCTTTTACCTGGTCCTCCTTCTCCGATTTTTTGCGGGCAGCATCGCGGTAGTTTTGCCTGACTTCTTTATATGTATCCAGTTGTTCCACCAATTGCCGCACCCGTTCTTTGCTGCCCGCTTCCAACCCGAGCTTATCGTAGATATGGCGAAGTTTTTCCTGGTTCCTGGTCATGTCCCTCCCCAGCTTTTCAATCACCTCCTCTTTTTGCTTGATCACACTTATGTGGCTGCGGCGATCCTCTTCCTGTTTCCTTAAACTCTGGTATGTCGCCCTGGCCTGGGCAGCCTCCCGGACGGTTTTGCTGTGATAGGGCCGGATAAGGCGATGGATCTGCTCCAGGATTTGATCGTAGTGATCCAGATACTTTTGGTGATCGGCCCGGGCCCCTTTTAGCCTGGTATATTCCTGCTGCCACCTGTTCAGGTTCTTGACAAAATCATACAGGCCGCTGTAGTTCCTGGTATCTTCCCCGGGCAGATGGGGTAAAGCTTTTAACTGTTGCTGCCATTGATCGTAGGATTTCTGTATCTCCTGCAGCTGATTTTCCATCTCCTCCAACTCTCCCCGGCGGTCCTCCAGGGTTTGGTGTATCTTCTCCTGCCATATGGCCTGCTCCAGCTCACGGGCTAATCCCTCCAGGCGTTGGATGACCTGTTCTATATCCCATTGGCGGGGTGGGGTCAAACCCGTCCTGATAAAATCCTGGCGGCGTGTCGCGGATGGACCGGAGGGCCTTTGTTGAAGCGCAAAATAGTAGAGAACAGGTAGGATCAAAATACCCAAAAGGCCCGGCCATCCGGACAAATAGGTCAATACGGCCAGTCCGGCTCCGGTTAGGGATAAAACGAGCACCCAACTGGCAGTTGTTCCTTTCTGGTTTCTTTGCTGCTGAAGCCAAAGGCTCAATGATCGAATACCCTGGCGCAGGGTATCACTTGAAAAAGAAGGATTGTTACCGGTCTCTTTTTCCAGTTCTTCTATGCGGGCCTGCAGGAATTGAAGCTGGGAGATGGTTTGGTGGCTCCGGAGCAGGAAATTTTCCAGGCTTTGCACACCTTGCAGATCGATGCCTTCCCATTGGGAAGGATCCAGGGAAGGATCAAGGGCCTTAAGTGTCTCCTCAACCTGTGCCTGGTGATCCTCTATCTCCCTCTGCTTTTCCTTCAGGTTGCGTTCCATCTGCTCCAGCTCACCGGTATGGAATTCCAGCTCACGCAATACCTGGTCACCTATCCCATCCTCGGGAAGATCAATGATGGAGAGCTGATCCCTTGCCTGTTGTAACTCACGACGGGCGATCTCAATATTGTTCTGATCATCCTGGATGTTCTGCTCCAGATCCTGTAGCTGGGTGTATTCCGTTCCATTGATCTGCTCCATGATGCCCGGGTAGGAATCGTAGTGCTTCTGCCATTGTTCCTTTTCCCGGGTGGCTTGCAGATATTCGATCACCCGGTGGTAAAAATCCTTCAGGCGCATGGCCTCTTTTGCCGCATCATGCTGCTGATATAGTTCCTGGAGCTGAGCTTCTTTCTTCTTCAGCCCTTCCTGTTGTCTCTGAATGTCTTTCAGGTCTTGTTCGGATTTCTCAAAATCCTTGTACTCCTTAATATTTTTAGGTTTGATCTGAAGGGAGTAACCCAGGTTTTGTGCGGCTGCATCCAGGTTATACCCTCCAATGGATTCACGAATAATATGGTGGGCCAGGTCTTTCTCATCAATGCCCACCAGCTGATGAAGGGCCAGCATATAGCGATCCTGTGTCTGCGGAGATGGCAGACCAGTGAGTGTATCTTCCTGTGCGTTACGCTGGGTTCGGAAATTTCCCGCATCCATCCGGATCTTCCAGGTCTCACCTCCAATATCTGCGTACCCTTCGGCCTCAGAGCCTTTCCCATCCCTACGCCAGATGAGTTGCTGGATCAATCTGGCCGTGGAACTTTTGCCGGAGGCATTGGGACCTACCACAATATTGATCTGGGGTGAGAGGTGGCGATAGGGTCTCATTCCACGGGGAAATCCCGGTATCTTTCGGATAGACAACTCTTTGAAAAAGATCGGTATCTGTTGCATGTTTGATCTCTATTGTTTTTGTTGAGCCAGCAGCATGGAAAGCAAACGCCTGGATTCGTTCAGTATAATCGACCTGGCCTCTTCACGCGTTCCTTTCAGCAAACGTTCATGTTGACGCAGGGGCAGATAAGTACTGCTATAATTGAGCTTGTTTAGGTATTGCTGCCATTGTTCTGTGAGGGCATCCAAAAAATCGTTGGACTCATCCTGCTCCAGGACCAGGATGGTTTGTGCCAGTTTGCCGGCCGGTGACGATTCCTCTGCCAGGTCCCTCATGTCTGCCCGGGCAGGTTGTATCTGCGAGACGATCTTACGGATGGAGACCTCTGTGCCGGTGGATAATTCCGGGCGGTAGTCTGTTACCTCCTGCATCCATGCTTCTATTTTGTTCAGGTGGCTGCTCTCTCCCACCAGTTGAAGGTCGTAAACCAGGTAGGTCACCTCTTCCAGTTCGGGCAAAAGGCGTTGGGCCGACTCCCATAAACCTCGGGTGACCACCTCGCGGAAGGCAGGCGGATCTTGTGTGTGGCTTACATCCACTTCAAGCCCTTCATAGCGAATGGGCGATAAGGGCAGCCACTGAGCTTGAATATTGTGTTTGCTTTCCACAGTAAGTAATACAGGGCCATGCATCCCGGGCTCGCCCGGGTTTAATGCATGGGGTGTTCCGGTGTAAGCAATCAGTGGATGCTCTTTTTTTACAGATCGGGGCTGGTGGATATGCCCCATGATCCATGCGTCAACAGATTTGTTGGCCAGATGGCTGAGCGCCAGAGGCGCATAGAGGCTGTCGGGGATATCCAGGTCACCATGCAACAAACCGATGGTTAAGGCCGCCGGGTCTGGATCCAGTTGATCAAAACCGGCAAGCGGATCTTCCTGCACATGCTGTTGGGTAAAAGACCAGCCCACAAACTGAATATCCTGCCCTTTCAAGGGATGGACAATTTTTTCCCAGCTGCCATCTGCTCCCAATAGATGCACATGTTCATAAGAATGGTGGCGGATGATCTGACCCAACACGTCGAAGTCGTGGTTGCCGGCGATCATAAACACTTCCACCCCTGCCTGCTCCAGACGATTGAAACCCTTCTGAAGGGGGCCAATGGCTTCAAAATACCAGTTGTCCTGATCTACGATATCCCCTGCCAGCAGCAATGCATCGACCTGATGCTCAATGGCACGGTCAACCATACGCTGCCATGTATAGCGGGTGGACCGTTGTTCAGCCCCTTCCTCAATGGCCGATGATTTCTTTCCCAGGTGCAGGTCGGCGCTGGCCAGGATTTTTATTGACATAAACAATTCTTTTTATCGGGTATCATTCAATCAAAAATAATAAAAGCCTCCCATAACATGTCAAGAAAATCGCAGCACGATGTTAACAATTTTTACCACCTGGCAGGAATCCAGATAAACGTTGCGTTTGGCCAGCGAGTTTTCTTACATGAGCGATTTTGCATTTTCCTCTGAAGTCTTCACCAGATGGGGCATTTACCTTTCTAGGTCCCGGCCTCAGCTATTCGACCGATCCCCTCATGGAGCCGGGCATGCGTATGGATTGATTTCTGTTTCATTATCCGCATTTTGTTATTTTAATCGGTTTCGATGGATTGTTCATTTTGGCTTGAATACCATTTGAACGGCTTAACTGATTTTCATACCTAAAAATACATACGTTTCCGGAAAAATCCATTTACCAACTGGTTTTACAGCTAAAAGAACCGGGCTATATAGAGATGGTTGCACGAAAAAAGGCTTTTATCCGCGAATAGGGTTGTATATAACCCTGGCCAGGCCATTCGCCATTGAAAAACTTTCCACTTCTTTTATTGCAATTGCTTGTTCTTCAAGTTTTTCCTGAGTAATTCCCTGTGAACGGGCCGGCCATGTCCGGGCAAATAGATCCGGCAACCGGTTTGAAGAAGCTTATCCCAGCTATAAACCATTGCTTCCTTGTCATCAGCAAAGGGCGGATAGATTGAATTCCTGAAGATACCAAACATGGCATCCCCAACGATGGCCACTTCCCGGTCGATGATAAGACTGATGGATCCCCTGGTATGACCTTCGGTTTTGATGACACGGATATTGGGTTTTTTTTCATCGAGGGGCTGATCCGCTTCGATCAGACGATCGGGTGTAAAAGCTTTATAGCCGAATTTGGGTGGACCGATCCTGTTTCCAAGGGCCGTCAGCCAACGGGTAACCAAGAAAGTACCTTTGGGAAGGGGGGTGAAGCCCTCCGTTGCATGTGAGGCTTCCTCAGCACCCATCACGATTTCACACTGGTATGCCTCCTTTATTCCGGCGGCATTCTGGCAATGATCATAATGTGAATGGGTCAACACGAGGACATCCAGTTTTTCTTGAGCCCCCATCACCGAGCCAAGATTCTTTCTTAACTGTTTGAAAGAGGAGGATGTGCCGGTATCGACCATCATAAGGAATCGTTCTGTACGAATAAAATAGGCATTGCCGGCACCCGCCAAAATACGGGTAATGGTATTACCTTGTTGTGTGGACCAGCTTTTCATGGCATTTTCCATCTTTACATTGGGCCATTTTATCAGAAGGGGGAACTTATGGGCATCGAAGGGAATATGATCCCACTGCCGTAAATTCCTGTGAAGGCCATCACAAATGTCCTGATTTTTTTTATTCTTGTCAAGGCCATTCACAACTTCAGGGGCTCATTCCGGCCTTTTCCATGGGGTAGAATAGCGCCATTGCCCTGCCAAAAAATTGTGTGGAAATGTATCTTTATGGGGGGGTGTGACTCACAGTGGCGCCTCAAGCGCCATAGAACTTCGCCTTAAAAAAATCCCGCGCAAAGGATACAATGCGCGGGATTGTGACTCAGCTGGGTCTCGAACCCAGGACCCTCGCCTTAAAAGGGCGATGCTCTACCAACTGAGCTACTGAGTCGATGCAAAAGTAATATCTTCTGTTTTTCCTGCCAACTTTTATTTATAATTTTTTGAATAAAAATTCGGGCTTCAGAATAATCTGTTAACATACAATGATTTATCCATACAAACATCATGGAAGTTGGTTTTCCCGGGGGTTCTCTGTTAATATTTGTTCAAATCTTTTATAACCGAATGAAACAAAATCTTAAAAAAATCAATACATTTATTCTCTCAAATAAAAGAACCAATCCACGATATGACCGATCAAGTAGTGATCATCACCGGTGCTTCTTCAGGTATTGGAAAAGCCTGTGGCTATGTTTTTTCGGAAAAGGGCGCCCAAGTGGTGCTGGCCGCACGTAACCAAGAAAAACTCAACGATATTGCAGACAAATTGCAGTCGCTCAACCGGCAGGTATTAGCTGTTCAAACCGATGTATCCCGGGAAGAAGACTGTAAAAGTCTAATAGATAAAACACTGGAGCATTTTGGCAGGATCGATGTATTGATCAACAATGCGGGCATTTCCATGCGGGGTCTTTTTGAGGATACCTCACTGGATGTGTTGCGCCAGCTTATGAACACCAATTTCTGGGGTACTGTATATTGCACCCACTATGCCCTGCCCCATATCCTGAAGAACAATGGCTCCGTTGTAGGTATCTCCTCCATCGGAGGATTTCAGGGATTGCCGGGAAGAACAGGTTATTCCTCTTCCAAGTTTGCCATGCATGGTTTTTTGGAGACTTTACGGGTCGAGCATTTGAAAAACGGGCTACACGTGATGATTGCAGCCCCGGGTTTCACCTCCACCAATGTCAGAAAAGCCGCCCTTGGTCCTGACGGACAATCGCAAGGAGAAAGCCCGCGTGATGAGAATAAGATGATGTCGCCTGAGCGGGTTGCCCGGATCATTGCAAAGGGAGTCAAAAGGAGGAAGAGACTGATCATCATGACCCTTGAAGGAAAACTCACCGTCTTTATACGGCGCCTGGCGCCCAAGCTGATCGACAAAATCACCTACCGGGTAATGTCCCGGGAACCGGATTCTCCTTTTAACTGAGCAAAACATGAAAACAATACATTCCTTGCTCTACAATACAGATCCCAACTATTTGATCTCTCTATGGGCAGTACTGGTGCTGGTCCTGGGTTTTTGGGGTTACCTCTTTATGGGATCCCGGCTGATGCATTACCTGGGGCAGGAACAAAAAAACGATCCTCACGGGTTGTTTATGGCGCACCTTATCAGACGGCTACTGGGCTTTGTGCTTATGGGACTGCTGCCTTTGTTGGTCTATTATTATGGGCTCCGGCTGCCCTTCCAGGAATACGGGATCAATTTCAAACAGATGGGTCGCTCGGTGATATGGATCCTGGTGTTTCTGCCACCTATCATCGCGATGAATTACTATGTGGCAGGGAAACCGTCCAATTTGGAGCAGTACCCCCAGATCCGTCTTGCTCAGTGGAATATGAAGGATCTTTTTTTCAATTTCACCACCTGGATACTCTATCTTTTGGGATATGAGATGCTTTTCAGAGGATTCCTGTTGTTCTCCTTTTATTATGCATTTGGCATGCCCATTGCCATTGCAGTGAATGTGGTGCTCTATGCCCTGGCACATATTCCCAAGGGACTTCGGGAAGTAGCAGGATCCGTGCCCTTTGGAATTATCCTATGCCTGATAACCCTGAGCACCGGGTCTTTTCTTGCGGCTTTCGTGCTCCATACCCTGATGGCCTTATCCAACGAATTTTTCGCCATTCGTTCTCACCCCGACATGAAAATCAAAAGCCTCAAACCATGAAATATTTCATCACCGGAGCTACCGGGTTCATCGGAGCAAACCTGGCCCACCGCCTGGCCGACTCGGGACACCAGGTGAAGGCTTTGGTCCGCACAAGAAGAAAAGCCAGCATGCTCCAGCACCAAAATATTGAGTTGGTTTACGGTACACTTGACGAGAAGCAGGTTTTGAAAGAAGCCATGCAAGAGGTTGACGGTGTATTTCACCTGGCCGCTTATGCCAAACCCTGGGCCAAAGATCCTACCCTCTACAACCGCATCAACCTGGTGGGTACCATCCACGTGCTGGAAGCAGCCAGAGAGATGCAGGTGCGGAAAATTGTTTTTACCTCGACAGCAGGAACACTGGGCCCTTCCGGTGAACGGCCGGTAACAGAGGATATGCCCCGTTGGCATAATTTTTTTAATGAATATGAGTCTACCAAATTCATGGCCGAGAAAACAGTAAAGGATTACGCACTGAAAGGCATGAATGTTTGTATCGTGCATCCCTCCAGAGTATATGGTCCGGGTGAGCTTTCCAAAAGCAATTCGGTGACCATCATGGTCAAGAATTTCCTGGAGGGACTGTGGAGAATCATCCCAGGCAACGGGCAAAAGATGGGCAACTATGTTTTTATCGATGATGTGATCGATGGCCATATAGGGGCTATGAAGGTGGGTCACCCCGGGGAACAGTATATCCTGGGAGGAGAAAATGCCTCCTATTCCCACTTTTTCTCAACCATACGAAGACTGAGCGGGAAAAAGCACCGGCTTATTAAAATACCCGTCGCGGCCCTGATGGCCTTTACCTGGATTCAGATGATACTGGCCCGGATGATCAACCGGCCTCCTCTTTTGCCGCCTAAATGGGTAAGGAAATACATGTTTAATTGGGAGTTGGACTCAGCCAAAGCGCAAAAAGAACTCAACTATAAGATCACACCCCTGAACGACGGATTGTTGCACACCATACATTGGTTGGAAAACGGATCGCACTATGAATGATCACCATCAACCTTATGCCCTGATCACAGGAGCCGGCATCGGCATCGGACGTGCTCTGGCCATTGAATGTGCACGTCGCCGGATGAACCTGGCACTGATCGACCTGCCTGGTTCCGGCCTGGAAAAAACCATTCAACACCTGAAAAAACACTTTGATGTGGATATTCAGTATATGAAGATGGACCTGACCACCCCCCATTCGGCCGAGAAAATATATAACTGGAGCCGGGAAAAAGACCTCACCGTGGAGATGCTGATCAACAATGCAGGAAAAGGCCATCTGGGAAGCTTCACCGACTACGACCATACTTTCTATGAGAAGATGCTCCGCCTGAACGTGGAGGCGGTGGTGATGCTGACCCGATTGTTCCTGCCGGATATGAAAAAGCTGGAAAATGCCTATATTATGAACCTGGGAAGCATTGCCTCTTTCTATCCCATACCCTACAAGATCGTTTATGCCGGAAGCAAAAGTTTTATCTATTCCTTTTCCCGGGGACTTAAACAGGAACTTGAAAACAGCAGCGTAACAGTAAGTGTGCTGTGCCCCGGCCCCATCGTTACCAACCAGGAAGTGATCCAACGAATCCGCCGGGGTGGCTTGTGGGCCAAACGCTCCTCCATGCGCCCCGGTAAAATGGCCCGTATTGCAATATCTCAAATGCTGCGCGGAAAAGCCGTGATCATCCCGGGTAGCCTTAATAAGTTCTTCAGGTTCGCCAGCAGGCTCGTACCCACGAAGATCAAACAGTGCCTGCTGGCCAGAAAGTTCAATGTGAATGAAAAAATCTAGTTACCAGGGAATATTCGACAAAACCATCAAAACCGGATCTTGGAGATGAGCCAGAACAAAAAACTAAGAAACACACTCAGCAAAATCATAGAAACAATCGGGGCGTAAAAAACGAAATGGTCCCGTTTGATTTTTATGTCGCCGGGTAAGTTTCCGAACCACTGAAACTTATTGCCCGGTAAAAGAAGGATTGCTCCCACTACCACTAATATAGCGCCTATGATGATCATGTATTTGCCGGTTTGTTGAATCATGCCCAAATCTTTCAGTATGTAGGATCATCAAATTTATCAAATTCAATCCAATAATTTTTAACCTTGCTTCGTATTTAAAAATAACAAAATCATACCGACCTCGCATGAATAGAAACAGGATCATTATTTTCTCGGCAATCATAATAGCGGGTTTTGGCCTGTTATATTACCTGGAGAGTCCCGAGAAAGCCCCACGTAGTGAGGTAAGGGACTTTATCCGCAACTATGAAGGCAAGAAAGGTTTTGCCATCATCAAGATGCCCGACTTTCTGATGGGTCAGGTTTTACCGGATCAGGACACCTCGGGTATCCGAAAGGATAATTTCAGCTCCTTCCGGGTGATGATCTTTCATCAGAAGGACTCGGAGCACTATCGCTGTCAGGAAACCCAGCAGGCGATGATCACCTTTCTTGACAGCCTGAAATTTACGAGGATCATTGGGAAAAACGATAAAAAACGGTTGATGAGGGTATATCAGAAACCCAGAAAAGGGCCATGGAGTGAACATGTTACCATTTACTCCTCCGATTCCACCCTTTTCATGTTCAACTTCATCAACAACCTGAAAGAGGAACAGGTGATTGAATTTTCCAGTCAGCTGGACTATCAGAATTTCATGTAAATGGCTTTGGCAAGCATTTTGCGTAGACGCTCCAAGAGCCATAATCTTAGGCACTTCATGAGAGATGACTTGAAAAGCCTTGGTGAATCAAACTTTAACCCGAAAAAAAAACAGAAAGCTTATGAAAACACTAAGAAACATAGTTACACTTGCTGTGATCGGCTCGGTGCTGATTTTTGCAGGGTGTGAAGAAGAGGAAACCACACAAACCATCAGCAAGGAAGAAGCCGTTCAAACCCTGGAGCAGAACAGTCAGGAGATGGCTTCCGACTTCGAACAGATGGCGAATACAGAGGGTATGGAGGCCATGGAAGTACTCACGGCCCTCTCCGAAAAACAAGATCCTTTTGCCAAGAAGAAATTGTTGGGCTCAGAGTCTGTTTTACAGAGCATCGAAAAGACCCTGAAGCCATCCAATAACAAGATGGTTAAAAGGCTGGGGGATCAGCCCTTCGATTTTGAAGCCCATACAGGTACTTATACCTGGCAGGCAGAAGGGCAATGGCTGGTAGATGCCGAAAATCCCTCTGACGCCATCGTTATTGAGTTTCCAACCGATACCGCCGCAGATCCCATTGACAATAATGCGGCTCTAACGCTCAGTGCTTATGAAGAAACCCTGGTGGTTGATTCGGATGGTTATGAAAACTATGTGCCCACCCGCATTGAGGCTATGCTGGAGGTAGACGGGACAAAGGTCATGGAAGTTACCTGGGAACTTGCCCTCGAGGAAATGGATGATGGCTCCCCAATGGTTTCATCCCTGGATGCTACCATTTACCTGAAGCCATTCACTTATACCCTTTCACTGACTCAAAACAGCCTGTCCGCTTCCGTTTCTCATGAGGACATGGAGTCTACCCTGATGTCCGTTAACCTGGATGTGACCTTCATGGATGATATGGAAGATATAAAGAAGATTGAAGGCAATGTGCAGGCACGCAACCTGAACTTCAAAGGGTGGATCAAGCCTTATGCCATGGAAAATGTGAACCCCGACGACCTTGAGTCTTTCGATGACCTGATTGATTACTACAACGAACAGATCGATCTGGCCCTCTATACCTACGATAAGGGCAACAAGATCGCCGATGTTCAATTCGTGGCATCCGATAATGCTGAAGGAGATATGCCCATGGAACTGGTCTTTGTCTTCAAGGACGAATCGACCCGACCCGTTAAGGATTACTTCGAGAATCTGATCACCAAACTGAAAGAGCACCTGCAGCGCTATAACGTATCATAGTTTTTCCAATCTAATGGGAAGAAGAGGGGACCCTGCTGCCGGTTCCCTCTTTTTTTTGGAGGGTGATCAGGGTAATCTCGGGCCTGATGCCGACTCTTCCCGGAAAACCAATGTATCCCAGACCTTTGTTGACATAGAGGAACCGGGTGCCTTCGCTGTATAAACCGCCCCACTCCGGGTATTTGGCCTTCGCCGGACTCCACCGGAATGCGGCGGTATAAATGCCAAATTGCATGCCATGGGTATGTCCGGCAAGGGTAAGCTGTACTTTCCCGTTTTTCAGAACCTGTTCTCTCCAGTGGCTGGGATCATGGGTGAGCAGAATATTGAATGCAGAGCCGTTAAGTCGTGACATGGCCCGGGCTAGGTTGCCGTACTGATGAAAGGGGGGAAGACCCCAGTTTTCCACCCCCGCCAGACCCATCTGATCTTTTCCCCGGGAGAGTGTCACTCCTTGATTCAGCAGCAAACGAAAACCTACCTCTTCGTAGGCCGATTTAACCTGTTGAAAGTTGTTTTGATATTGTTCTTGGCTCGACCAATGGAAATAATCCCCATAATCATGGTTGCCCAGAACGGCATATTTACCGAGGGGTGCCTCCAGCTGCCTCAAGATGTTGCGGAAACCCCTGATCTCTTCATAAAAATTGTTGAAAAGATCACCTGTAAAAACGATTATATCGGGCTTTTCCCGGTTGATCAATTCAACGGCCCGTTGCATCTTTTTCTGATGGCCCGCCCAGCTACCAATATGAAGATCAGATATCTGCGCAATACGAAAGCCATCAAAATCCCCGGGCAAATCTTCATGGTGCAGAACCACCCGCTCCTTTTTGAAATGAAACCGCCCATAAACAATGCCATAGAGTATCAGTAAAAGAAGCCCTGCTGCTACTATCCCTGATATCTGAGAGAGGATCTGAATGTCTATATCATACATGGAGATCTGATCGATTGCCTGATTGATTATCCATTCGATGAGCGCCGGTATCATAAAAAAAAGCTTGGGAATATAAAACAATATGAAAATACCGAAGAACCGGAAATATTTATTTTGGACCGAAGGATTGCGGTCATGGAAAGAATACAGGTATGAAAGCAGAAAAAACCATACCAGCAACAGCAGAGGGATCAGCCAGTAAACCAATGGATAGAACCAGGCATCGACTTGCAGGACATGGCCGAGCTGGTTGTAAACCACGGGATCAACCAGGATGATTAGTCCCACCAGGATCACCCATATGAATCGCATACGTTTGTGCATAACGCTTCAGAATATTCTGTCAAACATACAAATAGTTCCTTTGTTCAATTGATGCCATAGCAACTGTCATCACTAATGTGGCCGCCAATTGAATGCCCCGGTACATGAAGTCCAAAAAACAACCATGCTTCCTTTGGCATTACCTGCAGGGAGCATGGTTGTTTTGCTATTAAAAAGTCTTCCCCTGGATTATGAGGGCTAAGCCGGCAAGAAAAACACCGCCGCTAGCTGCAGCTTTACAGACAGGGCCGTGATGATTAACGGAAGCTCAGGCCCAGACCGGCAGTAGCTACCGAATAGTTTGAGTAGGTATAGTCGAAATGCAGGGTAATAACTGCAAACTTGAACCGCATCCCAATGTTGTACCTCGGATCGGTCCGGCTTCCCCCCTGGTGTTCGATCTCCATGTCGATGGGATCGGCAGCCGACGATTCCTGGGTTATTTGGGTCTCACCATTGCTCTCATTCACCCCGAGCAGAGGATAATTACCGGCCAGCTCGAGGGTCGTTTTGGTGTTATTGATCCCAACCCCGCCATAGAAAGTAACCACCGGCAGATTGGCCGAGACGATCAGGTTGCCGGAGAAACTGCTTACATCCAGGTCCATAGCCTGGTTGTCATAGTAATTGCCATAATCCCATACGTTGGAGGTATTCACCAAACCTGCATCTATATATGCCTGAGGCATAAAGCTCAGACCGGTTTGCGAGGATAATTGGGTATATCCACCCATCAGGGAAAGATGAAGGATCGGCAGTTTGTTCAGAGCAGGGATCCATTGTTTGATGCTATGTTTGATTCCCACACCCCATAAACCAATCTCTGCCTGACTGCCCAGTTTCATATCGGGGATATAGCGGCCTACCACCTCGGTTCCTTTCACCAGACCCACACCTACCTGAAGCATGGGCGCCGGTGCGAATCCGATACCCGTACCCTTGGGCAGATCAAAAGAGGCAAGGGTATAATCCTGCCCGTCGATGTTCTGGACATAATTCAAAGTAGCCCCTGATGAATTATCCCCCATCGCAGTAGGCGAAGAATTATCAGGCGATTCAATGCCCACCAGGTCCAGTGCGTTGGGATCGAAAGTCTTATCCACGTCAGGAACAAAAGTAGTATTGAGCGTAAAAGTAACATCAAACCCGAGTGTCTTGTGAGGTTTGGCTGTGTTGTACCAGCCATTGGACAGATCCGTGCCCAGGGCGTTGGTATAGGGACGAATATAAGCTTTAAAAAGTTTCTGGGCATTTTCGGTTTGATATCCCATCATTTTTCCCAAACCATCCAACTGGGCTTTCGCAGGTATGATCAGGAAAATAAAACCCATGGCGATCAACCATACTTTGATGCGGGGTGTGTTTTTCATAGCAATTGTTTTTTGTTTTATCTTTGAATCGATTTTATCCTTGTTACGTGAGAAATTCATATTTGTTTGGACCGGGGCGGTATGAAAATACCGCAAATATCGATCCGAAAAAAAAAATAAAGCAGCGATCATGGCAGTAAATCAGCCTTTGGCAGACCGGATGCGGCCCAGGAACCTGGAAGAATTCATCGGTCAGGATCACCTGGTGGGAGAAGGTGCTGTTCTTCGGCGGATCATAGAATCGGGCAACATTCCTTCTTTCATCATGTGGGGTCCGCCGGGCACCGGAAAGACAACGCTGGCCCGGATCATTGCCCAACAACACAAGCGCACCTTCTTCACCCTTAGTGCAGTGCACAGTGGTGTGAAAGACGTGCGCAACACCATTGAAAAGGCTAAAAAACATCAATTCTTTGATGCCCCCAACGCCATTTTGTTCATTGACGAGATACACCGATTCAGCAAGTCGCAGCAGGATTCCCTGCTCAGTGCCGTTGAAGAGGGCACCATCACCCTGATCGGGGCTACCACCGAAAACCCCTCCTTCGAGGTGATCTCTCCGCTGCTCTCCCGATGCCAGGTGTATGTTCTGGAATCGCTGGGCAGAGAAAAGTTGTGGGTGCTCATTGAAAGGGCCCTTTCGTACGACCCGTATTTAAAACACCATGACATCCGGGTAGTAGAGAAAGACGAGTTGTTTCGTTATTGCGGGGGTGATGCCCGAAAACTCTACAATATACTGGAACTCGTTGTAAATGCAGAACAAACAGATCAGAATAAAAAAACCATAGAGATCACCAATGAGAAGGTCAAGGAGATTCTTCAGCAAAACGTAGCTTTTTATGACAAGAATGCCGATCAGCATTATGACATCATATCGGCTTTCATCAAGTCCATCCGCGGCAGTGATCCCAACGCAGCTGTTTACTGGCTGGCCAGGATGGTTGAGGGAGGCGAGGATCCCAAGTTTATTGCCCGCAGGCTGGTGATACTGGCAGCAGAAGACATTGGCCTGGCCAACCCCAATGCCCTGCTCTTTGCCAACAGTGCTTTCGACGCTGCAGAGAGGATCGGATGGCCCGAATCGCGTATCATCCTCTCCGAGGCTGCCATTTACCTGGCCACATCCCCCAAAAGCAACTCCGCCTATCAGGCTATTAATGATGCTCAGCGTCAGGTCAAACAAACCGGCGATCTGTCTGTTCCTCTTAATATAAGGAATGCTCCCACCCGGCTGATGAAAGACCTGGGTTATGGCAAGGATTATCTTTATGCCCATGATTATCCGGGCAACTTTGTTCAACAAGAGTTCCTGCCGGAAAACCTCTCAAGCATGAAGCTCTATGAGCCGCAAACAAACAGGAAAGAACAGGAGATCCGGCAAAGACTCCGGGATTGGTGGAAAAACAAATATCCCTATTAATTCAAATTCAACCCATTATGTATACCATTGAACGCCTCAAGCATCTCGACACCGGCAACTTCTTTCTGATGGCCGGACCCTGTGTTATTGAGGATGAGACGACCCCCCTTAAGATTGCAGAAAAGATTGTACAGATCACCGATGAACTCAGTATACCTTATGTTTTCAAGGCTTCCTACCGAAAGGCCAACCGCTCCAGGATCGATTCCTTCACCGGCATTGGCGACGATAAGGCCCTGAGCATACTGCAACAGGTACGCGATCATTTCGACGTGCCCATCGTCACCGACATCCATACTCCCCGGGAAGCACAAACGGCGGCCGAATATGCCGATATTCTTCAAATACCGGCCTTTCTGTGTCGACAAACCGAATTGTTGGTGGCTGCCGCTGAAACCGGACGTACCATCAACATCAAGAAAGGTCAGTTTCTTTCCCCCCACGCCATGAAATTTGCCGCCCAAAAAGTAATCGACTCGGGTAACTCCCGGGTGGTAATCACCGAAAGAGGCACCAGCTTTGGCTATCAGGATCTGCTGGTGGATATGAGGAGCATACCCATTATGAAAAAGACCCATCTGCCGGTGGTACTCGATATCACCCACAGCCTGCAGCAACCCAATCAGTCTTCAGGGGTAACCGGCGGACACCCGGAACTGATCGAAACGATTGCCAAGGCTGGTATAGCTGCCGGTGCGGATGGTATCTTTGTCGAAACGCACCCCAATCCTCAAGAAGCGCTATCAGATGGTGCCAACATGTTACATATGGATCATCTGCGAGATTTGCTGGAAAAGCTTTTGGCCCTTCATCAGGCCCTGAGAAAATTTCAGTAAAAAGGGAAAGCCGGGTATGTCAGATTAGCTGATAGGTTGAGCGGGTTTTATATATCGAAAAAGCGCTGAAGATTGCCGAAATAGTTGTTGTCCCATCCCTCTTTCATGTTCTCATAGGCTTCATCCGGGATGTTTTCGTGGATCACCCTTGCCCTGGTGCCCCGGTTGTGTTTTAAAAGCAGGATGGTTACTGTTGACGGGGGATAATCCTCTCCGAAATACCACTGCTGAACAATCTTTCGGTTGGGCTCAAAATGCAGGTTCTTACCCACAATATCTCCTTCCCAAAGGGAAAACTCCAGACCTTCCTTTTCTTCCATCACCGCTGGGTGTCCCGTCCACAGCTCCAGGGTAAAAGGATTGGTTAGTGCCGTGTATACTTCTTCAGGTGTGGCCTTGATGATGTAATCCTGCTGATAGGTGTTCATGATGTGCCGTTTTGTTCCTGGAGGTTAGAATGAACCGGCAGCCGCACATAAAAAGCACTGCCCTGTCCCTGTTCACTCTCTACCCATATCTCTCCGCGGTTCATATGTACAAATTCCTTACAAAGGAGCAATCCCAGTCCGGTGCCTTTCTCAGCCCTGGTTCCCTGAGTGGAATATCCCGCATCCAGGTCAAAAATCATATTGAGCTTATCCTTCGGGATGCCGATACCATTATCGACGACGGAGATTTCCACATGTTCGGGATCACTTTTCTTTGAACGAATGATCACCCATCCCTGTTCAGATGTAAACTTGATGGCATTGGATATGAGGTTGCGAATCACCGTTCCTATCATGTTTTCATCGGCAAATACCTGATTGGCCTCTTGCTGAATATCCGTCTCCAGGCGGATGTTCTTCTCATCGGCTTTATTTTGCAGCAGATTGATGTTATCGCGGATCAGCGGGTAGAGATCTATCGTATCCGGATGCACATGGATTTGTTTGGTTTGCGATCTGGCCCATTGCAACATATTGTCCAGCAGGGTGTAGGTATGGGTGGAGTAATTATAGATCTGCCTGATGAATTCCTTGATGCGCTTGCTGGAATAACTATCGAAACGCTGAAGCACCAGTTCGGACAGACCTATGATGGTGTTGAACGGATTTTTTAGATCATGGGCTATCAGGCTAAAGAATTTATCCTTGGTGGCATTGAGTTTTTCCAGTTCTTCGCGTTCCTTTTCTAACTCCTCTTTCTCATGCTTCAAATCCTGGCTTTTCTGTGAGAGCTCTTCCTCCAGCACATTGCAGTTGCGAAGCCTGCTGATAAGGGTTTCCATAATAGCACGTGAAACCTGGATATTGCGCTCCATAAGCCTGTCAAAATTCTCCTTGGATAATATCACCACCTGTGTTGGTTCCAGGGCAGTCACTGTAGCTGACCTGATGGAATCGTCAATCAGGGAATATTCACCAAAAAACTCATAGGGACCGAATTCGGCAAACAGATAATCCTCGTCGTGGGCTTTTACCTTGCCACGCTCAATAATATAGAGTGCCTGCAGTTGATCCCCCTTGGAAAAGATCACATCCCCTTCGCTGAAGGTTTGGTCTTCCAGAGAATAAACGATTTCATCAAGGATATGGGGCTCACAGTCTTTAAATAGACTGATTCTGCCAAGAAGTTCCCGTAGTTGTAAGGTTTTGTTGTCCAATGCCATGTATGCCTGATATAGATTGGCGCCCGGATCACTTTTTATAGGGATCGATCCGTTATAAAACAAAAATAATAATTATTTTTTAAATCAAATAAAAACCGCGTGAAATAAGATACCCCATGGAAATTTCAGCAAACCGGATCCATGGGGTAGAACTACTGTATTGCTGGTTTAATAGGGATTGTTACCGTCTTTCGTATAGGTGTAGAGGGGTCGTGGAGGGTTATAATGAAACAGGTCGTGTCCGGGCCACTGATCGACCCGATCTATAAAGCTGCTCATCATCTCGTCGATCTCATAGGTGAATTCGTGGCCCTGATCGTTGCTTGTATTGAGCACCATGACCCACGAAAACCCATTGCGGCCTTTTTTCATCAGGGCGGATGTTCCCGAGAGGGTCCCTGATCGTTTCCAGATGCCATTATAAGTTGTACTGACCCATCCTATGGGTTTGAATCCCGGTGGTGTATGGGTCATTTGATGTAAAGTTGTATCGTTTAGAATATCTCTCTTGCCATTGCGGCCGTTGATATGAACCAACAATTTGAGGAGCTCGGCCGGAGAAGCTATCCAGGCACCCGCAGCCCCCAGCACCTTTAGGTTATTGCCTCCGTAATAACTGGGCACCTTTTTACGATACTCATAGGATGAATATGCAGTATGATACCTGGAATTGGAATAATATTTCACCTCATTGGAATACCGCTTACCCGGCATGGCATGACCCAGGTGCATATCATAAATGCCAATGGGGTTCAACACCCTGGAGTTGACATAATTCTCATAATCCATACGGGTGAGGCGTTCGATCACTTTGCCCAGTACCGCATAACCAAAATTGGAATAAGAGCTCCTGGAACCCGGATCGAAATCAAGGGTTCTTTTGCTTAGGGTATAGCGAATGGTGGTTTCCAGATCAATGGGCAAGTCAGCATCCATCTCCCGTTTGATGGCATAGGGCATGAATACAGGATCCCCGCTGTATTTATCCCATCCGGCAGCATGGGTGAGCAGGTGATAAATGGTGATATCTTTTACTCTTGGATCTCGGATGTTCAGGAATGAGGGATCATCCAAAATACCGTTCTCCCCAAAGACATGATCCTTCAGGTTAAGCTTGCCTTCTTCCATGAGCTGCATGACGGCCACTGCTGTGATAAGCTTGGATACACTGGCTACCCTGAAAAGGTTCCTGGGTTCTACTTCGATGCCCTTTTCCCGGTCGGCATATCCAAACCCTTTGGCGTAAATCAACCGTTCATTTTTTGCTATGGCCACCGAGGCACCAACGACATCCCACTTTTCAAGAAATTCATGTATTTCTTGCTCTGCCTCAGCTACTTGAGGGTATGAAGAGATGTTGTTGTTCAGTCGGTGCGAAACAGCATTTCCCGCTACACCGGACTCAATGTCCAGTGACATGGACCGCTCAGAGAGCGAAATGAATATTTCCGCAAAAAATACCAATGAAAGCGCGATCGCTTTTTTACTTATGGCCCGTGTAACCATAAAAATAATCTTTTTAACAATTAAGGTACAATCAATAAGGGCATAACCAATTATGGCCAAAATTGTTTACTCAAAAATAAGCCGCAAAAGTAATCTTTTTTAACACCATTCAAAATGGTGGGAGAAAAATATACGGGTTTAATAACGAGAAACTACAGGTAATATTATAAGAAGCGTTGGGGAGTTAACCACAGGGGGCAAAAAGTTATCAACAGCCTTCCCCGAAAAGGAAAAGACTGTTGATAAAATATTTTTTAAGACAATCTTTTAGAAGAACAATCCAACGGTAACAACGAATTGGTTGGGCCGGTTGTTGATGTCGTAATTGTTTCCGCCAATGGTAACGGATTCGCCCAGCTTGCTCAGGCTGCCTTCATACTTGGCATCAAGGGTCAGGGTATTAAACAGGTCAAGACCTAATCCTACCTGATATCCCCAGGTGGCACCGTTAAACTCTTCCTTGTAATCGCCGAAGGCCTCCAGGGCGGATTTCTGATCGAGCATGATGGTACCGACAGGGCCTGCCTGCAGACGGGCCGGACCAAACTTCCAACCCACCATGATGGGGATGTCGATTCTTTTGAACTCTTGATCCTTGATGGTCGAGTAAGTAGAGTCTATGCCATTGGTGTAGACCTCACTGACTTTCACACGGGAGCTGGTAGAAGTGAACATAAGCTCGGGCTGGACATAGAGGGCAGCCAGGGAGATTCTTCCGAAAAATCCTGCCTGAAACCCAACCTTGGCATCCTGCGCCTTCATCTTGAGCTGCTCAAGATCTGGCTGTTCCAACTCGTCCTGAAGTTGTTCAGAAATGTCGATTTGTTCATCCAGGCTGGTGGATGCCGATACAATGCCGCCTTTGATACCAAATTGCAATTGCCCGAATACACTGGGAAGGGCAAAAACCGTTAGTAAAAGCACTAAATAAAATCTCTTCATAACTCAGGGTTTAAGTTTTCTTACACTTCACAAGAATTATTCCAAAAGTGTTTAAATGCCTTCTGAATTGTTGGCGTGTCCCTGGTTGATCTCTTCCTGGGTGGCATCGCGCACTTCCAGTACTTCGCCCTTGAAGAAAAGATCGTCACCAGCCAGGGGGTGGTTAAAGTCCATCTTGACTTTCTCATCGCCCACTTCCAGTACGATGCCGTCCAGGCGGTTTCCCTGCTGATCTTGCATGGGAATGTAATTACCGACTTTCAGCAGGTCGTGGTCGATTTCTCCTTCTATCTCGAATACATTGAGGGGCAGATCAACGATGGCGTCTTCCGAGGCCTGACCGTAAGCTTCCTCGGAAGGAATCTTGAAGTCAAACTGCTCTCCTTGCTGCAAACCCTGGATATTCTCTTCGAATTTCTCAAGCATATTTCCTGATCCGTACAGAAAAGTCAGGGGTTTGTCTTTATTGACGGTCTCCACCACTTCACCATCCGTTTCATTCACGTTCAACTGATAGGTAACGGAAACCACTTTTTGCTTTTCAATAACCATAGTATCAATTTTTTTGAATCATTAATTAAGGTAAAAATATCTGTGCAAAGGAAAAGGAATATTTGCGAAAATTCAAAATTTCACGGGGTTAAATAAAAAAAAAAGTACAGCAGGCATATAAGCCAGGTTCTGTGCTCCAGCAAAGCCGGATTTCCATCATTTATCTCAGCGGCCTACCCCCCGGCATCGGGCGAGCAACCCTCTGTTGCCGGTATACATGGCCTTGCAACCCATGAGTCTGCACAGCCATTCCGGTCACCCGGAATGCTGGTGAGCTCTTACCTCACCTTTTCACCGTGACCCCGCGGAACGCGGGGACGTTATTTTCTGTTCCAGATCTATGCCTTCGCAGGCATCTTCCCTTTCGGAAGCATGGTGCTCTGTGTTGCCCGGACTTTCCTTCTCCCGCCTGCGGCGGGAAACGATGGAACAACCTGCTGTACTTTTTCTATGCAATTAGACAACGGGGCGGGAAGGCTTTTATTTTCCAACAAAGACCAACGTCGCCCCGTATCCGTATTCTTTGAAGGAAGCATCCTGATAATCCAGCCGGGGAAAATACCGATCCAGGTATTTGCGGATCTCATAACGCAGGCGGCCATTCCCCACCCCATGAATGAAGACGATCTTCCTGGTTTTAGGTGTATGAAGAGCCCCTTCCAGGGCCGTCTGAAACCTTCCCATCTGAATATCCAGCATCTCCTGATTGCTCAGCTGCCCGGGTTTTTCCACCAGCTCCTCGATGTGCAGATCCACCTCTTCGGTATCCTGGTTGGCCGGCTTGCGGGCCCGGGCTTTGGCGGGGCTCTCCAAATGCTCTTTTTCGCGTACCACCTGTTCGATCTCTTTAGAACTCAGGGCAGCAAGCTTCTGCTGAAGGTCTTCTTCCTTTTTGATCTCCATGACCATAGCATCTTCTTCAAAAAACTCATTTTCCCTGTAAAGGCTGCCTTTGAAAAATTTCCGGGGGTGCACCTGAAGATCAGACTCCATGGGAGAGACCGGTTTATAAAAACCTTTTTGATAAAAAATGCATTGAAAGCGGAAACGGCCCAGTTCATTGAGGTGTTCCTGTTCAATGTTCTTCAAAAAAGTCTTCATATTATCTTCCAGATGTCCGGAAGCAAAATATACCCAGGATTCTCCTCTCTTGAGCAATATCAAATAGAAAAGATAAAAATCGGAATCATTGATCAGATAAGACTCCAGATCATATTGTTCAGGATGAGCCGGATCATGGGGCACGAAAGCCAGATATAAATGGTTGCCCGGATCCTCGGAAGATGGGAGGGTCTGTGATTCGGGCTCTTCTTGTTGGAAAGCGTCATAGTCTTCCTGGTCCGGTTCGGAAAAATATCCCTGTTGTTGCTGCTGTTCTTCTTGCTCTTCTCGGGTTCTCAGCAGTTCCTCTGCCAGAACAGGCACTTCAAAACCATCTTCGCTGAGCACCTGGACCATGTCCTTGCTCAGAATCTTGGTAACTGTGCCGCCACCGGTATCATTCAGGAACTTGACCTGATCTCCTACTTTCAATTTCATTGCTTATCCCTTTATTCGTGAAACATATGGCTATCTTGAGCCGATCCGTTCAACAGAACAACAAAATTAACTAATTTTGTACTTCAAACGATAAAAAACATGACCGATCCCAGAAATATCGCCACCCAGGATTTTGACTATCATCTGCCTGAGGCACGCATTCCCAAGTACCCCCGGCAGCAAAGGGATCAGTCGAACCTTTTAATTTACAACCAGGGCAGCATCCACCAGGATGTCTTTCGCCACCTTGCCCGTCATATCCCTTCCGATCATTTGATGGTATACAACAATGCCCGGGTCGTTTATGCCCGGCTCCTGTTTCATAAACAAACCGGCGCCGGGATCGAGGTATTTTGTTTGGAACCTCATCAGCCAGCCGACTATAACCAGGCATTTCAGCAAAATGAACAGGTGGAATGGAAATGTCTGGTCGGCAATCTGAAGAAATGGAAGGAGCAGGATCTTGAGCAGCATTTGGAGATAGAGGGAAAATCGCTAAACCTGAAAGCCCAAAAGATCAGCCGACAGGATCCCTATGTGGTAGTGCGTTTCAGCTGGGATCATCCCGACATCCCTTTCGGCGATATCCTGGAGAATATGGGTAAAGTACCTATTCCTCCTTACCTGAAAAGGGAAAGCGAGTGTGTTGATAAGATCCGTTATCAGACTGTATACTCAAAGATAAGGGGTTCTGTGGCTGCTCCCACTGCTGGTTTGCACTTCAGCGATGCGGTTTTCGAGGAGTTACGGAATAAAGGCATCCCCCACTGCGAGATCACGCTTCATGTGGGGGCCGGTACCTTCAGGCCGGTCAGGGCTGAAACCATCGACCAGCATGCCATGCATATGGAGCATTTCGAGGTATCAAGAGAAAGCCTTGATCAGTTGATCCGGCACCATCCCAATATACTGGCGGTCGGAACAACTTCCCTGAGAACCCTGGAGAGCCTCTACTGGATCGGCCTTAAGCTATCAGAAAATGCGACTGCCCGGGGGCAGATGATGCTGGATCAATGGGAGCATCTGGATATGCGTGGGGATGTTCCTGTACCGCGGGCATTGGGTTTTATAAAGGAATATATGGATAAGGCAAATCTGGAAACCCTGCAGGCCAGCACCCGTATTATGATCGCACCAGGCTATCCTTTTAAGCTGACCCGGGGCCTGATCACCAACTTCCACCAGCCCAAAAGCACCCTTCTGATGCTGGTGGCTGCTTTTGTGGGATCCGACTGGAAAAAGATCTATCAGTATGCCCTGGATCATGAATTCCGCTTCCTGAGCTATGGCGACGGGTCGTTGCTCTTCCCCGCGAAAAACCATCATGTCTCGTGATAAGCCACCAAGTGAATGATTAAGGATGAATGCGTAGATACGGGACTTGGAAGGAAGAATGGTAAGATTGCTAAATTGTTCGTTTCATTGTTCAATTGTTTAATGGTTGATCTAAATTAAAAAATTGATTTTTAATAATTTAGCGATCTTATCATTTGGCAATTCAATTATTTAACAATTAACGAACAATTTGACAATTCAATACAATATTAATTTCTTTTCTTCCTTAGCCTTCGCCTTAGCCTTTATCCACCAGCCTTCTAATCAGACCCACAAAATCGTAGATCTCCTGTTCGGTGGTATCGAAAGAGGTCATCCAGCGAACCACCGACTGGGGTTCATCCCATATATAAAAGAAAAACTCCTCCTGCAGCCTGGGAATGATATCCCTGGGAACCCTGGCGAAAACCCCGTTTGCCTCTACTTTTTGGGTGACCTCGATGCCGGGTACCTTTTCCGCCTCCTCTGCTAAGAGCCGGGCCATTTCATTGGCATGCTGTGCGGTTTGGTACCATAAATCGCTGGAAAGGTATCTTAGAAACTGGGCAGAGATAAAGCGCATCTTAGAAGCCAGTTGCATGCCCTGCTTTCTGATGAACTTAAATTCATCTGGTGCCTGAGCATTGAGGAAAACCACCGCCTCACCGTACATCAGACCATTCTTGGTGCCCCCAAATGAAAGTATATCCACACCTGCATCGGTGGTGATCTCCCGAAGGCTTACATTGAGCGAGGCAGCAGCATTGGCTATCCGGGCGCCGTCCATGTGCACATATATCCCGTTTTGATGGGCGTATTCGGCTATCTCCTTTATTTCTTCCGGTTTATATACGGTGCCCAGTTCTGTGGCCTGGGTGATGGAAATGATCCTGGGCTGAGAATGATGTTCGAAACCTATACCCTTTACGTGAGGCTCGATGCCCTCCACCCTAATCTTGCCATCATCGGTCTCCACCGGCAGCAATTTGATCCCGTTGAACTTCTCAGGAGCACCACATTCATCTTCCTGAATATGTGCTGTTTCTGCACATATCACCGAGTGAAAGGAGCTGGAGAGGGCGCCGATGCCAAGCACATTGGCTCCTGTACCAAGAAAAACAAAATAAGGGTCGGCCCGTTCCCCCAGATGATGTTGAATGGCTTTTCTGGCTTCCCGGGTATAGGCATCATCTCCATAAGCCACCGTATGCCCCTTATTGGCTTCAGTGAGTGCGATCATGATCTCCGGATGAACCCCGGAGTTGTTATCACTTGCAAATCCTTTTTTATTCATTTGATATTGTTTTTTGGCAAAGATAAAGGAATCTTCTTTTTACAAAAAATGTCCGGGCACCCGATGCCCGAACATTTTTCTACAAACATGAGAAAGGGTTGTGGTTGATCGGATCAGAACTGCTCGTCATATTTGGTCCACAGCTCATCACCCAGTTTCCAGGCCCGCTCGACCACTTTGGTGCCCCACCGGTTGGTATAGTTGGTCAGGAATTCCTCGGCTTTTTGGGGATCTTCCTGATGGAGTTCCTTAGCCTTCTCTTCAATCTCGGGCTGTTGTTCAAAAAGTTTCTTTTGCCAGGGATCCCAAACAGCATCCACATCTTTGTGCATGTCCCCCCAACGCTGGGCAGCAAGGGTACCCATCCGGTTAAAAGCCCACCAGGCCGACTCACGGGTATAACCATCGGTTCTTCCGGGGGTGCTGTATGAATCGGGGAGCTTGTTGGTTCCGGCATAAACCGGGATATAGATTGAAGAGGCCACATTATCCTGGGCCAGCCAGGTTACCCCGCCTATCTCATCGGGAAGCCAGCTCCGGCACTGAATGATGGTAGCGTACATGGTATACCATCTGGCGATGGTTCTTTCGCCAAGAAAGCGGATATCGCCGGATTCCTCGTTGACCGAGTACCAGCTGCCACTTACATCTTCGATGGCCAGCTGATCGTAGGGCATGAAAGGATTGGCCAGGGGTGAAATGACCTGCTCTCCCTGCTCATTCTCTACCGTGGTGTTTCTCCTCATGTCGTAAGGTGTACCCTTGTAATAATCCTTGAAAGCCTTTACCAGATCAATGAGTTCAACCTTTTCATCAGGTTGCACCGAGAAGGGGTAGTTCTCGGAGGTCGGGCTCAGATCCAGAGAGGGAGCAAGCAGATCGAACACCCTCCATTCGCGTCTTCTGGAGGCAACCGACTCGCGGCTGTGGGGCGCATAAGCATAACAGAACTCAAAAGGCCCTTCATCGGGGTTCCACCAGTCTTTTTCTTTGGCCACCCGGAAGATGTTGTCGGAGGCCATAAAATGGTCGGGATCGTCCAGGTTGATCTGACGGATCCGGGAGGCATTGGCATTAACCGAGATGTGTCCGTCGGGCACCCGCTGGGCTGCCCATATCGAGCCGACCTTGCCCTTGCCGGGTCCGACGATCTCAAAATGCCAAACCTCTTGCTCATCGGCAATGGTCAAACACTCTCCATAATCATTCCAGCCATACTGTTGGGTCAGCCGGCCGGCCAGCTTGATGGCTTCTCTTGCCGTGCTGGCCCGCTCCAGCATCAGCTGACAGAGCCGCTGACAGTCGATCAGCCCTTCATCGCTCTGAAGCTCATCCCGGCCGCCGAAGGTAGATTCACCCACGGCAAGCTGATGTTCATTCATGCTGGGGTAAGCGGTGTTCAGATATTTGTTGGTGTGATTAACCTGGGGAATATCGCCGACCCGCACATGCTTGTAGGCCGGCATGGCTTGGGTGGTATCGTCCATGCGCTTAAACATGGGCACTACATCTCCTTCCTGATGATCCCTGGCCGGCTCAATGTCCATCCAGGAACGGGTGGCGTGGCTGTCATCGGTGTGGGAGGTGATCACCGAGCCGTCAGCGGTGGCATCCTTGCCTGCCGTGATGCTGGTACAACCCTCGGGGAAGCCCCCTTTCCAGTCTTTTTTGCTTTGTGAGTGAGCAAAATTCAAATTCATGGCTGCAATAGCCAGGACGAAAAGGGGATAAAAAATCAAAATCTTTGTCTTCATACCTTTGCAAATTTTGTGGATTATGCTGGGCCCTGACCCCCTGCTGCCATCCATACAGACCAGATGCAGTGAAAGTTTGAGACCCACCAGTAATATTGATGCACCAAAATAATAAAATTCTTCCTATTTCCATTATCGTATAATGTTTATATTTTAAGCAGGAGGAATTGACATCCGAAGCTTTTAATCGAGCAAAATATTTCATAAATTGTGAAGGATTGTACCGTTCAGGGACGGGAGAATTGGATTATTGTGACATTTCAACAGCCAAGAATATGACAGACAAGCTGGAACTTAAAAAAAAGATTTACAACAAATGCCTGAGCATTCTGGAGGATAATGCGGAGACAGCCCGGCAAACCATGAACCAGATACAAAAGGATGCCAATGAAGCCGAACAGGAACACGATGTTTTTGATGGTTCCCGGTCTGAACTGCTCCGGGAGCGCGACATATATGCCGAACAGCTGCAAAAGGCTGTCGATGAAATCCAGATATTAAAAAAAGTTTCCTTTGATGGGCTTGAAGATCAGGTAGAGTTCGGAGCGGTGGTGCTTACCAACCGGCAAAAGATGTTCATTGCCCTGGGATTGGGTAAGGTAGAAGTGGAAGGTGAGACCTATTTTGTCATTTCCAAGGACGTACCCATATATAAGGCCATGGAAGGAATGAAAAAGGGTGATCAATTCACCTTCAACGCAATGGAGTTCGAAATTAAAGATGTGTTTTGATCCGATCATCCAACCATCCAATCATCCATTTCTTCAGGAGTTGTTATGAAAAAGCTGAATATACGGGGTAAGGACTTGCAGCGCATCGGATTCAGGGATGACCGGGCAGCCAGCCTGGCCAAGCAGATCATGCAGCATCATTATAAGAAGTACAACAAGGAACAGGCTCTTGAGCTACTGGAAGAGGTGGTAGAGGACCCGGAACGATTCAAAAAGCACCCGCATCTGGGAAAGATAGCGGAAGTCCTTATGGAAGCAAGCCGGCCTAAAGAGAAAAAGGATCAGGAAAAAAAATACCCGCACAAAGAGAAAAAGCATAGACCTGCCTTCCCTGAAAAATCGGCTTTGCAGTCCTCTGGATCATCACCTGGCCGGCATTCCATAGAAAAACCTTCCCTGGGGACAGCCAAACCCTACAAGATCTATGGAGCAGCTTCCATCGAGAAAGGGGCCCTGGACCAGATGGCTACGGCCATGAAGCTCCCTGTGGCGTTGCAAGGTGCCCTCATGCCGGATGCCCATCAGGGTTACGGATTGCCCATTGGGGGTGTGGTAGCCACAAAAAACCAGGTGCTCCCTTACGGAGTGGGTATGGATATTGGCTGCCGCATGTGTATGTCGATCTATGACCTGGATGTCAAAGAAATGGACACCAACATGGCATCCATGAAAACACTGCTGGAAGAAAACACCCGGTTTGGGAGGGCAGAATTTGCCGGCAAAAAGGACCATCCCGTCATGGAACGCCCTGAGCTGAAGGAAATATCATTCCTAAAGAACCTAAAGGCCAAAGCTCACGACCAGTTAGGCACATCCGGCCAGGGAAATCATTTTGTCGATATGGGAATACTGGAGATCAAGGAAAGCATCCCCGGGCATCAACTGCTTCCGGGAACCTATTTTGCCATCCTCTCCCACTCAGGATCCAGAGGTACCGGTGCGGAGATTGCCCGGCACTACACACATATTGCCATGGATAAATGCGGGTTGCCTAAAGGGGCCCGGTCACTGGCCTGGCTTGACTTATCCGATGAAGACGGAAGGGAATACTGGATGGCCATGAACTGGGCAGGAGATTATTCGGCAGCCAACCACCACCTGATCCATGAAGGATTATCCCGGGCTTTGGGTTTAAAACCCCTGGTCCGCATCGAAAACCACCACAATTTTGCATGGAAGGAACAACTCTCCTCCGGCGAAGAGGTGATCATACACCGGAAAGGTGCTACCCCCGCTCACAAAGGTGTATTGGGGATCATACCCGGATCGATGGCCAGCCCCGCCTTCATTGTAAGAGGCAAAGGAAGCACGGAGTCCCTTAATTCCGCTGCCCACGGGGCCGGCCGTCTTATGTCGAGAAGCCAGGCGAAAAAAAGATTCCAGGTAAAAGAACTTCAGCAGCTGCTCCAGAACAGAGGAGTGACCCTGATGGGCGGAGGGCTTGATGAATCCCCTCAGGCTTATAAGGATATCAATGAGGTGATGCGCCTGCAGGAAGACATTGTCGATAAGCTGGCGGTCTTTAACCCAAGAATCGTCCGAATGGCTTAAAATAATATGTATGGTTCAGAAAAGTGACAGGGCATACGATCTGGCCGCGCAGTTTGTCAACGGCACCGACCGGCATATTTTCCTTACCGGCAAAGCAGGCACGGGGAAGACCACCTTCCTGAAGAACATCGTCGGGCAAACCTATAAGAAAACCCTGGTAGCGGCTCCGACAGGTATTGCTGCCATCAATGCCGGAGGAGTAACCTTGCACTCGCTTTTTCAACTGCCCTTTGGCGTCTTTCTGCCCACCACCCCACCCCTCGAGCATCAATCCCTCAATACCAAAGTGAATACCCCCGGATCCATTAGGAAGTCCATGCGGATCAACAGCCACAAACGCAAACTGATCCGCGAGATGGAACTGCTGATCATTGACGAGGTCAGCATGTTGCGTGCCGATACCCTGGATGCCATCGATACCGTTTTGAGAAATGTGCGGCGGCAGAGATCGGCTCCGTTTGGCGGTATACAAGTGGTATTCATAGGCGATCTGCTTCAGCTTCCCCCTGTTATCAGGAAAGAAGAAAAGCAATACCTGGAATACCATTATCCAACCGGCTATTTTTTCGAAGCCCGGGCTCTGCAGCAGGATCCTCCACTTTACATAGAGCTGGAAAACATCTTCCGCCAGGATGATCCAACCTTCATCCGGATATTAAATCATTTGCGCGACGACACCATTTCCCGCCAGGACCTGGATATACTCAACCAACATCATCAACCCGCTTTCTCCCCTTCACCCGGGGAAGGATATATCTTCCTGACCACCCACAATGCCAGGGCACATCAAATCAACCAGGATGCTCTGACAAAGCTGCCGGGTAAAGCTTATGAATATTCAGCCCGGGTAGAGGGCGATTTCAGCGAACACCTCTACCCCATCGATCATACCCTGGAGCTCAAAGAAGGCGCTCAGGTGATGTTCATTAAAAATGATTATTCCGGTGAGCAACGGTTCTTTAACGGCAAAATAGGCAGAGTATCAGACTTGACAAATGAGGAGATCGAGGTAAGCTTCAACGACGGTACCCCCTCGACCTCTGTGGAGCCCTATACCTGGGAAAACAAACAATACAGCCTGAACAAGGAAAATAATGAGATCCAGGAGAAAATCAAGGGGACCTTCACGCAGTTTCCCATCAAACTGGCCTGGGCCATAACCGTCCATAAGAGCCAGGGGCTGACATTTGAGAGAGCCATCATAGATGTCTCCCGGGCCTTTGCTCCCGGACAAATTTATGTGGCCCTTTCCCGGCTGACCTCACTGGACGGGCTGGTGCTGAATGCTCCTGTTCCTTCCCATATGCTCAAGCCTGATCCCGCTCTTCGCAGCTTCTCTCAACAGAAAAAGGCACCGGAAAACCTGGAAAAAGAATATCGCAAAGAACAGCCTCGTTTCCTGATCAATTTTCTCCGCCGTTCCTTTGACCTGAATCCATTATATGACGATATTAAATTCCACCTGCAAAGCTACCAGAAAGATGAAAAGAAATCGGCCAAACAACGATACAGACCATGGGCAGTGGATCTTGAGAAACAGTTCAGGGAGGTAAAAGATGTGGCCGACAGGTTTCAGATCCAGTTGAGGGGCTTCCACCAATCAACGGACCCCCGGTGGCTTTCCAATCTCCATGAGCGGATCCTTGCCGCCAAAGATTATTTCGAGCCCCGTTTAGATGAATATTCGGAAATGATATGCTCGCAGATCGGTCATCTTGAAGAACAGGTAAACGTGAAGAAATATATACGGGAGCTAAGAGAACTGGAGCATTCCCTCTTCAGCAGGAAACAGGCCATACAAAAAGCATTGTCGTTGCTGGAGGCCCTTCTGCAGGATAAAGAGATCTCTGGTAAATCCGTCAAGCCTGATAGGAGAGATAACAACAGCAAAGAAATGCCTTCAGGGAGCACCTCTCAAGAAGCCAAAAAGAAGAAAGAGAAGAAACACGGGACCAGGGAGGTTTCCTTTCAGCTCTTTGAAGAGGGTAAAAACCCTGAGGAGATTGCAGTCGAAAGAGGACTGGCTGTGTCAACCATCGAAGGACACCTCTCCTACTGGGTGAGCCAGGGAAAAATTGATGTCGCTCATTTCATTAGCCGCCAAAAACTGGAGCAGATCATCCGGGTGGCTCAGCAGATCAACTCCACGAAGCTGGGAGATATAAAAGCCCGCCTGGGGGATGAGTTCACCTACAGCGACCTGCGTTTTGCCATGGCCCGGTATCATCTAAACCAGGAGGAGAAAGAAGCCAAAACTTCCCAAGATAATGCATCAAACCCAAAGAATGATCCGGAAAAAAATCAAAGCCCGGGTGATCATTAGGAACCCGGGCTTTTTCGTTTTAGTAGTTTCCTTTGAGCGAGAAACGGGGATCGAACCCGCGACCCTCAGCTTGGGAAGCTGATGCTCTACCACTGAGCTATTCTCGCATGGCATCTTTTGAAGACGATCACAAATTTAATGAATCCTGGCGTTTTTGGCAAATTAAGCCTTTCTTTTTAAAAGGATCTTGTTATTTACTCTGCAACGCTGAATGTCAACCAATCGGATTTATGTAATATGAACCCTTCAGTCATGCTTTCTGTAACGGAGCATTCTGTCCTTCTCCTT
>JAGXLL010000152.1 GCA_018334675.1 Bacteroidales bacterium
GAAGTGGCAGAGCATTTCCATCATCCCCGTAAAGAATTCAACCGGCTTCGTAACCTCCTGAAACCCGGAGGAAGACTTTATTGCATGACTGAAATCTATCAACCCGATATTCCTTTTCAATCCTGGAACTATAAGAATGATGAGACCCACGTGATTTTTTATCATAGAAAGGCGCTGGAATGGATCGCCCGACATTTGAGCTTTTCCAATCTTATCATCCATAATGATCAATTGATCACCTTTACCGCATAGTGTTAAGTAACCACCGCTTATTCATGGCTCTTCGGGATTTTTGAAATACATTTATACGTTTCCTTTATCATTCGATCATCCGGATAAGGATCCGATAATCTCATATTGAAAAGCCTATGTGTTACCACAAATATTATGATGAGCTCAGGGATCATTACCGTTTCGCAAGCTGGGAAAATCCCTTTTCTGAGTCGGGTTTTTCCATTTATAATATCCCTTTTACTTCCCCGAAAGATGATATGCTTCCTTCCAAAGCAGAATGCAGCCACCAGGATAAGAATACCTACCAGCTTGAATCGGATGACCAGATTGAAGAAAACCGCCGATTTGTCTACCCGGTTTTTATGGGTCATAAATCTGTTAATAGTGAAAAGGCCATCATCCTGCTCCATGGGCTAAACGAGCGGGATTGGGACAAATATTTGCCCTGGGCCCGGGCCCTTCATAAGCAAACCGGTCAGCCGGTCATTCTTTTTCCCATCTCATTTCATGTCAATCGTTGTCCGGAAGGTTGGAAGGATCCCCGGCTTATGAGTGATCTGGCAAAGGAAAGAATGAAAAGATACAATGGGCTGTCCGATTCAACGTTCCTGAATGCCGCTATAAGCGAGAGAATTCAGATGTTGCCCAAGCGTTTTTATACCTCCGGCCTGCAAACGTATTACGATTTGGTTGCTCTGATCAGCCAGATCAAGTCGGGCAATCATCCCCTGCTCGGCCGGAAGACGCAGGTAAATTTCTTCGGCTATTCTATAGGGGCCTTGCTTACAGAAATATTGTTAATGGCCAACCCAAAGAACCTGCTGAATGAAAGCAAAGCCTTTTTGTTTTGTGGAGGGGCCAGCATAGACAGGATGAAAGGGGTCTCAAGATTTATTCTCGATAGTGAAGCCTTTCATACTTTGCACTCCTATTTTGTGCACCTGGAAGAGCACCTGGGCAGGGACCTTCAGTTGAAAGAGATCCTGAAGAAGCTGGATCCCGGAGTCTGTTTCCAATCCATGGTTGATTCCCTGGGACTGAAGGATTACCGAACCAGCAGGATGAAAGCTTTATCCAGCCAGATGAGAATTGTGACCTTGAAAAAAGACCGGGTTATCTCGCCTCAAGCTGTCAGCAAAACATTTGAAGGCCTGGGTTCCAAACTGAATCGGTTGATCACTGTGATGGATTTTCCCTATTCCTATACCCATGAGGATGTTTTTCCCCTTAAAGGAAAAATACCCCATCGTGAGGTGGACGATGCCTTTGAAAGGGTTTTCGCTGGAGCAGCGCGGCATTTGCGCTAAGGATTGTTGCCTGCGGCTTTCATTTTTAAGAATCTCTTGATATAAATTCAACCAAAGAGGGATGATGGCCGTTCCATTCGATGCGGATGGCATCGCCATAGCGAAACTGGAAAGATAAACTGTTCTTTAGCGGCATTTCCAGGACACAAGTGAGGATGGCTTTGATCACCCCGCCATGGGTGCATATAACCGCTTCTTCATACTCTTTGGCTGTCAGCCACCTCCAGAAGTCACAAGCCCGCTCGTAAAGCTGGGCATAGCTTTCTCCATCAGGAACCTTTTCGTTTATGACGTCCTTACACCAGCTCAACAGGGCATCGTCATCAATATCCTCCCAGCTTTTCATCTCCCAGCTTCCGAAATTTAACTCCATGATTCTCCAGTCGACCTTTACCCGGCACTTGCTCTTGGACAGGGCCCGCGCAAGCTGCACGCATCGCTTGGCCGGACTGCTGAAGATATCTACATTTTTTTTCAGTATCAGCTGTTTTTTCAAGCGCTTAACTGTTCGCTCGAAATGCCATTTCAATACTCCTACATCCGATTGTCCGTAACAAACATCAGGCTGCACGTCGGGCATGGAATGACGGATCAGGTAAATGACCATGGACTGCTTGATTTAATGATGCATTCAATTTAATCTACATGTAACAAGAAGAGTCCCATGCCTTTGCCAAGGAGAAAAATAGTTGAAAACGGGCAGGGGGCAGGCTGTTTGATAAAATAAAGGATATAAAAGACTGAATCTCCAGCCGTTGATAATTAACAAACCAGGGCACAGAAGGTTCAGGTTCAATATATAATATTTATCTGCTGCGGGGTGTTTTGTTCGTAATGGGTATAGATCAGGGCGCCATAATTGAGTTTGATGGCATAACTTTTTTCCAGGGGCATATGCAGAATTCTACTGAGCAGAGATTTGATCACGCCTCCATGGGATACAACCAGGATATGCTGTTCCTTGCTTTGGGTAAGATCGTTCCAAAATGCTTCGGCCCGTTTGTATAAGTCCATGTGGCTCTCACCGCCTGGAGCCTTTGCATGCAGGAAATCAGCTTTCCACCGGCGCATATCCGCTCCGTTGATGTTTTGCCAGTGCTGTAATTCCCATTCCCCAAAATTCAGCTCTTTGATACGCGGATCCGCAATGTAGCAGGTGCTGGTTCGCTGGAGAGAGCGGGCCAGCTTGTCACATCTTTTCAACGGGCTGGTATGGATGGATTCTATCTGCTCTATTGGCAGCAACTTGTTAAGACGCTGCAGATGCTCCTGAAAATCCCGCTCGATGACTTCAATGTCCGATTGCCCGTAACAGGTATCGGGCGGTACATCCGGACGTGTATGTCGAAGCAGATATACGTGCATATTATATTATGTTATCATTTTACAGCATTTTACAGCGCTTAGCGTAGCGCTAAGCGTAGGGATTAGTACGATTTCGTACAATTTTAGCGCTTAGGTACTGTGTTAAATTCCAAATTTTAAAGACATAATTTTTAGATATTTTTTAACTTTGATCTC
>JAGXLL010000023.1 GCA_018334675.1 Bacteroidales bacterium
CCGGATCATTGGAAATGAAATAAATGGATTTATGCAATTGTCCTTTGCGGCTGCCCACACTCAAAATGGCTTTGAATGAACTGGTCTCCCCGGAAGGGATAACTGTCTTCTCGGGCTTAACCGTGGTGCAACCACATGTGGCTCTTATCTTGCGTATCTTCAATGGTCTTTGGCCGGTATTGGTAAAGCGGAAAACGTGTTCCACCCGGCCCCCTTTCTCCACCTTTCCAAAATCGTGGGAGGTGTTTTCAAAGCTCACATGGGGGGCATTCTTCCTTTCCCTGGCCGTGAGGCCGGAGAAATCCTCCATGATCTTGGCGGAAACCACCAGATGGTTGTGGGGAACGTTTTGAGCGTTCACCTTGATGCGGACCCGGTCCATCCTGAAACCCCAATCATTGATGCGTGTTGGATCGTAGGTGCCATGAATATGCCCTTTTTGTCCGGGCTGAAGGACTTCGGGACGGGTGGACAGGTCGATGTGTTGGGGAACCCGCTCAAAGCTGATGCGGATAGGCTGCCCGGAGACATTGACGATACCCAGGGAATCCCTTTGCACCCTGGTATGCTTGATCCTGGCAAAAGCCAGATGGTGCGATTTGAGCCTTAAGCTGCCCATCTTACGCGGATACTTCTCCTCAATGGTTCGTTCCCTGCGCTGTACCTTCCCCTGAATGCGCAACAGTACCTTTCCCTTGGAAGCATTGGTATGAACGACCACACTCTTATTAAAAGTGCCGGGACGCCGACGGGGATCGAAGGTGGCACGGACAAAACCCTTTCCTCCGGGCTTCACTGGCTCCCGGGTCCAGGCGGGAGTGGTACATCCACAGTTGGCCTTCACCCGGTTGATGATCAGCGGCTCACCACCCTGATTGACAAAGGTGAAGGAATGGGTAACTTTGCCCCCGTCTTCCCGGATCGTACCAAAGTTGTGAATCTTCTGATCAAATACGATTTTGGGCTTTTTTTGCTGGGCGGAAACCGCGGTGGCCATACCCAGAATCATGATGAGTATTGGAAGAAACCGTTTCATACGCTTATCTTTTATTTAATGATTTGGCCGTATGGAACCTGCATGAAATAATCATGTCCTTGTTGTGTAAGTTCGTGCATGCGGGTTTCATAGATCAAATCTTTAAGTTTGTCGGCTGATTGCATTTCCATTGCCACAGCAGGATGATACGCAATGGACAGTAAAGTTGATACATTATAAGGGCTAAATTAAAAAATCATTTCTTTTTTTGCTTATGTTTGTTGAGAAGATGATTCAAGCCCCCCAAATTTATGACAACCCTTAAAAATCAAATACGGAAACTGGCCCGGAAATATTTTGAAGAGGTCGTTGAAATCAGAAGACATATACATCAGTATCCGGAACTTTCCTTTCATGAATATGACACGGCAAGATACCTGGAGAGCCTGTTGCACAAGATGGGACTAGAAAGTCGAAGGGTGGCCGGTACCGGCCTTACCGGCATGCTTGGAATGACAGATGAATCGAAGAAGACCATTGCCCTACGGGCCGATATAGATGCATTGCCGGTTTTCGAAAAGAACAAGCTGGACTATTCATCCAAGTACGAGGGCAGGATGCATGCTTGCGGCCACGATGCCCATAGTGCCATGCTGATCGGTGCCCTCAAGATCCTCAGGGATATGGAGGGGCATCTGGAAGGCAATATCCGTTATATTTTTCAACCCGGCGAGGAGAAACTGCCCGGGGGTGCCTGGGAGATGATCCGGGCAGGCGTTTTGAACAACCCAAAGCCCGATCTGATCATTGGCCAACATGTATACCCGGAATTAAGTACCGGTCAACTGGGATTCAAACCGGGACCCTACATGGCCTCCACCGATGAGATATATTTGACTATCAGGGGTAAGGGTGGACACGGAGCCATGCCCAACCAATACGACGATACAGTTTACCTGGCTACCCAGATCATACAGTCGCTCCAGCAGATCGTGAGCAGAAAGACACCCCCTACCATACCAACCGTTCTCTCCTTTGGGAAAATCATCGCCAATGGTGCTACCAATGTAATACCGGATGAGGTATATATGGAAGGCACCTTCAGAACCATGGACGAAAAATGGCGGGACAAAGCCCACCGCCTGATCCGGGAGATCTCCCGCTCCATCATCCGTCCCACCACGGCCGAATGTGATGTGCACATCAAGAAAGGCTATCCCGTATTGAAAAACGACGAACCCTCGACCAACCGAGCTGTGGAATACAGCAAGCAATTGCTGGGTAAAACCCGCATCCACCCGTTGGAGGTCCGTATGACAGCAGAAGATTTTGCCTATTACACCCGCGAAATCCCGGGTATATTCTACCGCCTGGGAATACGCAATAAATCCGGGGGCATCAACAACCCCCTGCATTCCTCCTCCTTCAATATCGATGAAAAGGCCATGGAAACAGGAATGGCGAACATGGCCTGGCTTGCCATCTCTTTTCTAAGTGAGTGAGGACATCTATCCCCTCATATTAGTGGAATCCAAGTTATTTAAATTCTTTCCAAATTAAGCAAAACTGATGAAGGGCATTTTGGCTTTTGAAAAATGACCCTATTTTTGTGGTGTTTCTAATTGTTAACTCAAAAAATATATAGAAAAATGGCTTACGTAATTACAGAAGATTGTACAGCATGCGGTTCCTGCATAGATGAATGCCCCGTTGAGGCAATTTCCGAAGGTGACATTTACAAAATCGATCCCGATTTGTGCACCGATTGTGGCGCCTGCGCCGATGTTTGCCCTGTTGAGGCCATTCATCCGGAATAGCATTTTCATGCCATTACAACAGAAGCCGTCAGGGGTTCCCGGCGGCTTTTTTTTTGAGGCGAAGATTTTGTTACTTCGCAACAGCAACCCATCCTGGCTTCCAAACCCTGGCGGCGTGGTCTGCTCCTGACCGTGGGGTTGGTACACTAAAGAGAGGTAAGCGGGACCCATCCTGCTTTCATCGCGTTTTGGCAGGGAAGAATTAAATCATTTACCATCTGACCATGTAGCAATTTGACAATATAACAATAACAACATAACAATCCGACAATCAATTATTTAATTCAAGGCCGATGGCTTTACTGAACGAATATATCGAATCCGGAAATTATTTTTTCCGAAAGCGCAGCTTCATTCCCCTGGTGTTTTATGTGCTGGCCACGCTGGTGATCATCATAGATGCGCAGGATATCCTGTATGAACCCGATCTGCTTTGGTCGATCCTGTGCCTGGCAATATCGCTGCTGGGACTGGCAATACGGATCATGGTGGTAGGCACCGTGCCTGGAGGAACATCGGGGCGCAACACCAAAAAACAGCTGGCCCAAACCCTGAACACCCGGGGTATTTATTCCGTGGTGCGCCACCCCCTTTATCTGGGTAATTTCCTGATGTGGCTGGGGCTGATCATCTATGTTGGAAATATATGGTTCTGCATCGTAGCGGCCTTGCTCTATTGGATCTATTATGAGCGGATCATGTTTGCCGAGGAGGACTTTCTGAAACAAAAATTTGGTGAGGATTTTGAACAATGGGCCACCCACACACCTTCCTTTCTGCCCGGGTTCAAAAACTGGAAGTCGCCTCAGATGGCTTTCTCAGTAAGAAAAGTCATCCGCAGGGAGCACAGGGGCTTGTTCGCCGTAATCCTGTCTTTTGTATACCTAAACCTGTTAAAGAACTATGTGCTCTACGACAGGTTGATGCTTACCTCGCATTGGCTGATACTGTTAATATTCGGAGCTTTATTGTTCGTAACGGTGCGACTGCTCCGGAAATACACCCGGGTGCTAAACAAGAGAAGATCAAAGTCTTAAGATCAAAAAAAGCGTTTGCCCTCTCTCTGGACAAACGCTCTCCCCCTGTGACGGGTTGTAATTAAATGGAGTCGGTTTCCACAACCTTAGCCAGAATGTCGGAATAAGGGATCAGCAAATATTTTTTCCCATCCACTTCGGTTTCTGTTCCGGAGAACTCCTTGTATAATACGGTATCACCGGGTTTTACCGATGAATTCTCGATCTCACTGATGGCCACTACCCGGGCCATCTTTTTCTTTTCCTTGGCCGAATCGGGAATGATGATCCCACTTGCCGTTTTTTGTTCTGTTTCTTCCTCTGATACGTCTAACAATACATTTTCGTTGAGTGGCTGTAATTCTTTCATTTTTATCTGTTTATTAATTCGACTTATAATGTTTCATGGCTTAAATACCCAGCATATCATCAATCCTGGATCTGTTGAAGCCCACAATGATCCTGCCGTTGATCTCGGTTTGAGGCACGCCTTGCTGCCCACTTTTCCTCACCAATTCCTGTGCCATTTTTTGATCTTTCGATACATCAATGTCCCGGAAATGAATTTGATTCTTACGCAAGTAGTCTTTCAGGCTGTTACAATGCGGGCAGGTCGGAGTACTGTATACGATCACCCTTTTTCGTGGCTTCTCATCGGATTGTTGACTGATATACAAGTTATTTTGAATCAATGACACATAATAATCTTTGGTCTGGCAGCCTTTGACCGACTTTCTGAAGTGCTCACCCTCAAATTCCAGCAGGGTTGGTGCGGTTGTCACCTCATATTTACCGTGGATATCCCTTACCTGATTGACATCGGCAGCCAGTATGCCGATGGGCTCATCTAACTCTCCGGCAGCCTGATTGAGGTTGCTCAGGGCACAGGCACTTTTCTCACTCTGCGATTTGTAAAGCAGCAAAAAACTGCGTTTGGCCTTCTTCAGGTTTTGCTGTAATTCCCCATGGGAGGAGATGTATTGCATTTCCATAATCAATAAAAATATTTTATTTTAACATATGTCGATGTTTACATATTTTATGCCAAAGCATCTTTTGTCAGTTTCCTGCAAAAATGTCAGCCATCATGGTCTGACATTTTATCCAGGTGCAGCCTATAAAACAAAGCGGAATGATTTGTGTTTAACTTCAAAAAAGGAGGTTATCATGAATCTTAAAAAACTAAAGATCATCAACCTGGCACATCAACAGTTCGAGGATCTGGAGCTGTGGTATCCCGTTCTAAGGCTTCGGGAAGAAGGCATCACCGTTCATATTGCCGGCGAGAAGAAGGGGTTGAAGTATTTTGGCAAACACGGGGTGCCGGTTGAAACAGATGTTTCTTTTACAGATCTGGATCCCGGTGCCTATCAGGGCGTGCTGATACCCGGTGGATGGGCACCCGATAAGTTAAGACGTTATCCGGAGATTTTGGAGTTCATCCGTAAGATGAATGATCAGGGCAAACCCATTGGCGAGATTTGCCATGCGGGCTGGGTATTGATCTCAGCAGATATTCTCCGTAACAGAAGGGTCACCAGTACGCCGGCCATTCGCGATGACATGGAAAATGCCGGGGCTCAGTGGCTGGATGAGGCTGTCATCAACGACCAGAATCTCGTCTCCAGCAGAAGACCCATTGATTTGCCCATTTACATGAAGACCTATATTGATCTGTTGAATAGGCAGTACGATCAATGATCCACAGGCAGCCCGGTCGCTGCCGGATGGACCTTCGTAGATGGTCGTACGTTCAATTTTCATGGTCAGCGCCCTCCCTGAGTAAATCATAAATACCATTCTTCATGCAATATCTGTACAGCCAGCTGTATTCAACCGAAAGGGAAAAGCGCTGATTGAGGGCCAACTGAAGCTGCCGGATGGTGGTGATGTGCTTCAGGCCGGCAACACGCCTAATGCGCGAAAGGTAGGGGTTCAGGGAAGACTGCCTGCGCCGGTCAAACCGAAACGTCAACAATCCGGGCAGGCCTCGTTTCAAATACAATTTGGTCCAATCGGTTATGGTATCCGCATGTACATCCAGCAACCGGATAATATTTTTGTTCTTTTGCCCTTCATTTTTAAGCAAAATACAATAAACCCGCTTCAATACATGCGGGTTGTCCTGGTTTTCACGGACAATCCTTCGCAGTCTGGCTTCCTGCCTGGTGGTGAGGTTAACACTGTAAGCCATGTTCCTTGAATCAAACGACCACAAAATAACAATTAATCAAATAAGAAGCAAATGAACCGGAGTATGGAGGGCAAAAAAAGCGGGCAAGCGACTCATATCGCACCGCTCAACCGCCTACCCTTGCTTCCTTCCGGACCTGGGGGAGTTCAGCGGGAGCTGGTCGTATGAGACTTGCCCGGATTGCAAAAGTATAAAAATTAACTTTAAACACAAATCCTATGAGAATGATTTATAAAAATCCTATATTTGTTCAGTATTCTGTTAAACGGTAAAACCAGCTGCAAGATGGAAACCCATACACCCGAAGAAGACACCACAGGCAGTGAAAACACTTTATTGAGAAGTACCATGACCATGGGGTTGATCACCGGTCTGGCCCTGATCATCTATACCCTTTTGCTTTATGCCACCAACAATCTGCTGAAGCAGAATTTTGCCCTGGGTGTGGTCAACTATATCATCTTAATCGCAGGTATTGTGATTGGCACGCGAAGCTATCGCGATCAGGCAATGGGAGGCTATATCACTTATGGCAAGGCACTGGGTTATGGAGTGGTGCTGTGTGTATTCACCGGCATCGTAGTCGGCATCTTCACTTATCTGCTTTATGAAGTGATTGATCCGAGTCTGATGGAACAGAACATGAAGGTCATCCAGGAGGAGATGCTCAACCGTGGCATGTCGGCCGAGCAGGTAGAGACGATGACGGAAATGCAGGCCCGTTTCCGCACGCCTTTCATGATGCTGATCGGTTCGATCTTTACTTATAGCCTGCTGGGGCTGATCTTCTCACTGGTTACCTCAGCCTTCCTGAAGAAGGACAAGCCGATGTTCAATGATTAATGCACACGAGGTTCTCAATGAATATATCTGTTGTAGTGCCTTTATATAACGAGGAAGAATCGCTGGGTGAACTCACCAAATGGATCCGGCAGGTGATGAAGGATCATGGTCTCTCCTATGAGATCATTTTTGTGGATGATGGAAGCGATGATGGTTCCTGGGAATTGATACAGTCGCTCAACGGCGAGGATCCCGGAATCAAAGGCATCCGGTTCAGAAAAAATTATGGCAAATCGGCCGCCCTGCACCTGGGTTTTAAACAAGTAAGCGGCGATGTGGTGATCACCATGGATGCCGACCTGCAGGATAATCCCGAGGAGATTCCCGGTTTGTACAAGATGATACAGGAAGAAGGATATGACTTTGTTTCGGGATGGAAGAAGAAAAGATACGACCCCCTTTCCAAGACCCTGCCCAGCAAATTCTTCAATAAAACGGCCCGCATAGTCACCGGCATCAAGCTGCACGACTTCAACTGCGGATTGAAAGCATACCGCAACAATGTGGTCAGAAGCATAGAGGTATATGGTGAGATGCACCGTTACATACCGGTACTGGTCAAAAGAGCCGGATTCAACCGGATCGGTGAAAAGGTGGTCAAACACCAGAAACGCAAATACGGCAAAACAAAATTCGGGATCGACCGTTTTGTGAAAGGTTTCCTTGACCTGATGTCCATCACCTTCATCACCAAATTCGGTAAACGCCCGATGCACCTGTTTGGCACCCTGGGAACGGTGATCTTTGTGCTGGGCTTCCTGGCCGCATTATGGCTTGGAGCGATGAAACTCTACTACCTGCATCAACACATACCCTACCGGCTGGTAACGGAGAGTCCGTATTTTTATATCGCCCTGACCTGCATGATAATCGGCACACAGCTCTTTGTGGCCGGATTCCTGGGTGAATTGGTATCGCGAAGCTCGGAAAGCAGAAACCATTATCACGTCAGGGAGAGACTCAACCTTTAAGAGCCCCAACCTTCAATGGGAAAAATCAAGTTTTGCCCAACAAGATGGCCTTTTCGCATGTATTTGGGTATAAAATTTGTTAGGTACATGCTTAAAAAAATACCACGATGAACAAAATAGCAAGATCGACGAATCCCGCACTGAGCAAACAGATCTTTCAAAAATCAGGCATGAGCTATGCCCGATCAGAAACCATGACCATCGAAGGCACTGTCAACAAGTCCCTGATCATGCTGGGCCTGGTTGTACTCGGTGCTTTTTATACCTGGCGGCTCTTCTTTAATGCCCCCACCACCCAGGCCGGAGTAACAGCCGTAACCCCATGGATTGCCATCGGCGGCATCGGGGGATTCATCCTGGCCCTGGTGACCATCTTCAAGAAAAACTGGGCCCACTTCTCCGCTCCTCTCTATGCCGCGCTGGAAGGCTTGTTCCTGGGAGGCATCTCGGCCTTCTTCAATGCCCGGTATCCGGGTATTGTTACCCAGGCCGTTGCCCTGACCTTCGGCACCATGTTCGTATTGTTGATTGCTTATAAAACAGGCGTGATCAAGGTTACTAAAAAATTCAGAAATGGTGTCATTGCCGCCACCGGTGCCGTGGCTCTGGTATATTTCATCTCCCTGATCATGCAATTGTTCGGGGCCAGTGTGGTACTCTTTCAGCCGACCCTGTTGGGTATAGGCATCAGCCTGGTGGTAGTGGTCATCGCCGCCCTGAACCTGGTGCTGGATTTCGACTTCATCTATCAGGGCAGCCAGGCCGGCGCACCCAAGATGATGGAATGGTACGGAGCATTTGGATTGACCATCACCCTGATCTGGCTATACATAGAGATCCTCCGGCTACTCTCCCTGCTGGCCGGCAGAGAATAAAATATGCGGGATTGAGGATTTTTTATTTTAACTTTGGGCCCACCCCACATCTAATCAACCACGTATATGAGCTCTTTGGAAAGTTATTTCGAGGGTTTCAGAAAGAACACCGTCGGATATGATTCAACCTTCACCTCCCCTTACGGGGAACAAAAGATTGTATATGCCGATTGGCTGGCTAGTGGGAGGCTGTACGGCCCCATCGAAGAGATCCTGCAGAACCGCTTTGGGCCCTTTGTAGCCAACACCCACACGGAGACCAGTGAGACCGGTACGCGGATGACACAAAGCTACCACCACGCCCAACAGCTAATAAAAAAACATGTGAATGCCGGCCCCAACGATGTGATCATCAACGCAGGTTCAGGCATGACCACCGTGGTCAACAAGCTGCAACGCATCATGGGCCTTAAAGTCTGCGGAATGCTCAAAAACAATGATTGTCTGCGTGATCACGAGAGGCCTGTTGTATTTGTCACCCACATGGAACACCACTCCAACCATACCTCCTGGCTGGAAACCATGGCCGAAGTGGTGCTGCTCGAACCCGATGAGCATATGCTGGTGGATACCGACGATTTGAGAAAGAAACTGGAAAGCTACAAGGACCGCAAGTTTAAGATCGGCAGCTTCTCGGCCTGCTCCAACGTTACAGGCATACAAACGCCTTATCACCAGCTGGCCAAAATCATGCATGAATACGAAGGCTTGTGCTTCGTGGATTTTGCCGCTTCGGCCCCCTACGTGGATATCAACATGCATCCCGAAGATCCCGATGAGAAACTGGATGCCATCTTCTTTTCTCCCCATAAATTTCTGGGCGGCCCCGGATCATCAGGCATACTGATCTTCGACAAACGCCTTTACCAGAGCCCCGTACCCGATAATCCCGGGGGCGGCACCGTCGACTGGACCAACCGCTGGGGAGAATATAAGTTCACGGACAACATTGAAGCCCGGGAAGACGGAGGTACCCCCGGCTTCCTACAGGTGATCAGGGCTGCCCTGGCTGTCCGGCTCAAAGAAAAGATGGGAACAGATAGGATCGAGGCCCGCGAGAAGGAACTGGTACCCCTGGCTTTCCAGGAACTTAGAAAAATCCCCGGTATCAAAATCCTGGCCGACGATACCGAAGACCGCCTGGGGGTGTTTAGCTTCTATCATGCGGATATCCATTACAACCTGATCGTTAAACTGCTCAATGACCGTTTCGGCATTCAGGTTAGGGGCGGCTGCGCCTGCGCCGGTACCTACGGCCACTACCTGCTCAACGTGAGCTATCAGGATTCCCACAAGATCACCAACCTGATCAACCATGGCGACCTCTCCCAAAAACCCGGGTGGGTCCGGTGGTCCCTCCATCCTACCATGAGCGATCAGGAACTCTACTATTTCACCCATGCCCTGAAACAAATCGTTGAAAACATCAATGAATGGAAAAAAGATTATTCATACAACAAACACAACAACGAATTTGAGCTCCGGCATCCAGCCGGTAAACACTTTGAGGTGGATCACTGGTTCCAGATATAGACCAATGGCCTGTATCTGAGGAATCCAAAAATGTGAAGGATTGTTTTGATTTTTGAATATTCCTCTGTAATTTTGCCCACGCTAAAAACTTAGGTTGGAAACGTTGAAGAAGGTTGAAGAGGTTGAACGTTCAACAATTCTTGAAATAGATTATAAGCAGCAAATAATTAAACAGAAATAAAAAATTTTAAAGCGATGAAAAAGGACGTACATCCCAAGAACTATAGATTGGTGGTATTCAAGGACATGTCCAACGGAACCACTTTCATGACCCGTTCCACAGTCAACACCAAGGATACCATCGAAATGGAAGATGGCAAAGAATATCCCCTGGTTAAACTGGAGATCTCCAACACTTCCCATCCCTTCTATACCGGTAAGCGCACATTGGTGGACAGCACCGGAAGGGTGGACAAGTTCATGAACAAGTACAAGAAACATTACGAGAATCGAAAGAAACAATAAGGACCGAGAAAAAAAAGCTCCGACCCACCGGAGCTTTTTTTTATTTAAATTTGCTTCATAATTAAGGCCATTAATTATGAATTATATTCTTTTCGACGACTACAGCTGGGAACAGTTGCTACCGCTCACCTTTACCCGGCCCCCTTCCGAGATTCGCATCGGAATACTTAAAATCAGAGAAAAATGGGCGTACCGTCTGGAAGCTACCTGCTACTATCTTACCCAGGATTACCTGTCGGACAAATATCCCCTGAAGACACAGGAAGAGAATATACTGATCAACAGCTCGGTATTGCCCGATGACAATCTGGTGGATCAGATACACCGTCTGAATTCCGGACAGGCGTTGGTCAATCAGGATGAGATCGTGGCAGCCCGGCTGACCAAATATCAGGTAGATGATTTCCGGAACAAGGAGATCCGGGATATCGATGTGGTGGAATACCCGCAGGAGGTTCTAAAGATCAACCATCCCTGGGAGATCTTTCTAAACAACGCCTATGCCATCCGGGAAGATTTCAAGCTCCTGACGGAAAACCGGGAATCCCAGCCCCTCAGCCATACCAACCGCCTGTTGGGAGATCATAAGCTTTTCATTGAACCCGGTGCCCAGGTGGAATGTGCCACCATCAATACCCAGGAAGGACCGGTTTACATTGGCCGGGATGCAGAAATAATGGAGGGCTCCGTGGTACGTGGTCCTTTTGCCATGGCGGAACACGCCGTATTGAAAATATCAGCCAAGATATATGGTCCCACAACCCTTGGTCCGTGGTGTAAGGTGGGAGGTGAAGTGAACAACTCCATTCTTACAGGCTATTCCAACAAAGCCCACGATGGCTTTCTTGGAAATGCCGTTGTGGGAGAATGGTGTAACCTCGGGGCCGACACCAACAACTCCAACCTGAAAAACAATTATGCCTCGGTGAAGCTATGGAGTTATCCTGAAGAACGATTTATTGATACCCGCCAGCAATTCTGCGGACTGATCATGGGCGACCACTCCAAATGCGGGATCAACACCATGTTCAATACCGGTACGGTGGTGGGGGTAAACGCCAATATATACGGCGACGGATTTCCGAGGAATTTCATTCCATCTTTCTCTTGGGGCGGGGCTCAGGGTTTCAAGGAATACCGGATTGACAAGGCCATGGAAGTGGCGGAAAAGGTCATGAAAAGAAGAGATATCAAGCTCGATGACATGGACAAACGCATCCTTCAGGAAGTTTTTAAACGAACCAGCAAATACCGCCAATTTTAAATCTGCACCCCCGGCTATCCCTTTCTGAGTACCCGGCTTGCGGGAGCTTTCAAGATCATCATGCTGTACCATGGGTTTTTGGCATAACTATTGACCCGTATCAGGAAACCCGAAGTATGAACTTGCAGATGCCATATTGGCATAGACATAATAAACCATAAGGAAGACAGATCATTATGAATTGGAACAAACATTCGAAGTCAGCTTTTGAAGATTTAATATACTTTGACGAGGACACGGAAAAATCTGAATTTATCCCCCTGATCACCGATGAGGAAGAAGAGTCATTGAAGCAGGTAGAAGTGCCTGAAACGGTTCCCGTTCTGCCCTTAAGGAACACCGTGCTCTTTCCGGGGGTTATCCTGCCCATCACGGTAGGAAGGGAAAAATCCCTGAAGCTGATCAACAAGGTATATAACAACGAAGAACTGCTGGGGGCTGTCACGCAGAAGGATCCCAACAATGAGGATCCCGGTGAAGAGGATCTCTACCGGGTGGGAACGATCGCCCAGATCATCAAGATACTTGAGATGCCCGACGGAAGCACCTCGGTGATCATACAGGGAAAAAAGCGTTTCCAGATGGAGGCCCTGGTAGAAACCGAGCCTTATTTTCAGGCGCAGGTCACTGAACTAAAAGACAAAAAACGCGAGGCCACCGGTAAAGAGTTCGAGGCCATCGTCAGCTCCCTGAAAGACCTCTCTTTGAAAATCATCAAGCTCTCGAGCAACATACCCCAGGAAGCTTCTTTTGCCGTTAAGAACATCGAAAACAGCACCTTTCTGATCAATTTCATCTGCTCCAACAGCGATGTTGACCTGGAGGACAAGCAGAAACTGCTGGAAACGGATGACATCAAGGAAAGGGGGGTCAATCTGCTGGAACACCTGACCAAAGAGGTACAGATGCTGGAGCTGAAGAACGACATCCAGAGCAAGGTAAAGAATGATATGGACCGTCAGCAAAGGGAGTATCTGCTGCAACAGCAAATGAAGACCATCCAGGATGAACTGGGTGGAAGCCCGCTGGAGCAGGAGGTGGAAACCCTTAAAGAAAAGGCCAAGGACAAGAAATGGGGAAAGGAAGTTCAGGAAGTGTTCACTAAGGAGCTCGACAAGCTGCAACGTCTGAATCCGGCTGCCGGGGAATACTCGGTACAATTGAATTACCTCAACACCTTGTTAGAGCTGCCCTGGCATGAGTTCACCGAAGATAACTACGACCTGCACCGGGCGCAAAAAATACTCGATGAGGATCATTTCGGACTGGAACAAGTCAAGGAACGGATCCTGGAATACCTGGCCGTTCTCAAACTCAAAGGGGATTTGAAGTCCCCCATCCTCTGCCTATACGGGCCCCCGGGAGTAGGAAAAACCTCCCTGGGCAAGTCCATTGCCCGGGCCCTCGACCGCAAATACGTCAGAATGTCATTAGGAGGCCTGCGGGATGAGGCCGAGATAAGGGGGCACCGCAAAACATACATTGGCGCCATGCCCGGAAGGATCATCCAGAACATACGCAAGGCCAAATCCTCCAATCCGGTGTTTATACTTGATGAGATAGACAAGGTAGGACGCGACTTCCATGGCGACCCATCATCAGCCCTGCTTGAAGTGCTGGATCCCGAGCAAAACAACACATTCTACGACAACTACCTGGAAGTGGAATATGACCTTTCCAACGTCATGTTCATCGCCACGGCCAACACGGTAGAATCCATCAGCCCTACCCTGCTTGACCGCATGGAAATGATCGATGTAAGCGGATACATCGTCGAAGAAAAAGTAGAGATTGCCCGCCGCCATCTGGTGCCCAAACAGCTGGAAGGCCATGGCATCAAAAAGAACCAGATCACCTTTCCCAAACAGGTGCTTGAATATATCGTTGAGAATCACACCCGTGAATCCGGAGTAAGGACCCTCGATAAAAAAATCGCCAAGATCATCCGCAACCTGGCCAAGGAGATCGCTATGGACAGCCAGACCAAAAAGAAACTGCGGGAGGAAGACATCCGCAAGATCCTGGGCCCGCCGGAATATTTCAAGGAAAAATATCAGGGCAATGAATTTGCGGGAGTTGTCACGGGACTAGCCTGGACACCCGCCGGAGGTGAGATCATGTTTATCGAGAGCAGCCTGAGCAAGGGCAAAGGCAAGCTCACCCTCACCGGCATGCTCGGCGATGTAATGAAAGAGTCGGCTACCATTGCCCTGGAGTATGTTAAGGCCCATGCCGGACACATCGGTATCGACAAGGAGGTCTTCGACAACTGGAACATCCACATCCATGTCCCGGAAGGAGCCATACCCAAGGACGGACCCTCGGCAGGTATATCCATGGTCACTTCCCTGGCTTCAGCTTTCACCCAGAGAAAAGTAAAGAAAAACATGGCCATGACCGGAGAAATCACCCTCCGGGGCAGGGTACTGCCCGTGGGCGGCATCAAGGAAAAAATCCTGGCTGCCAAACGCGCCGGCATTAACGAAATCATCCTCTCAGAAGAGAATAGAAAGGATCTGGAAAAGATCAAGGATATTTACATCCAGGGTCTGAAATTTCATTTTGTCGGCACCATTATGGAAGTGCTCGATTTGGCTCTGTTGAAACAGAAAGTCAAAGAACCCGTCAAGTTGACATAATCCAACCGACTGGATCGATATGAATTTGAAATCCCCTCTGGCACCAAAAGCGCCACGGGGGATTTTTTTTATCGGGCAAATTCCTTATTTTTACCTGTGTGAATACCTCCTTTAACCTTAAAACCATGAAAATGAGCTTGGGTATTTTTTTAGGCATCCTGCTTATTCTGACAGGAACAGCCATCATCATACGGATCGTTTTCAACATCGACATCCCGGTTTTTAAAATTTTGATCGCACTGGTCTTCCTTTACATCGGTATCCGGCTGCTGACAGGTGATTTCTTCTCCGGCCACATCCATGCCGGGGAAAACGCCGTCATTTTCGGAGAGACAGCATTCAAAGGTCTGCCCAGGAACCAGGAATACACCGTTCTATTCGGGCAAGCCCGGATTGACCTGACCCAGGAATCCGATCTGAGGGAAACACAAAACCTGAAGATCAACACGATCTTTGGGAGCAGTGAGCTGCTGATCCGGGAAAAACAGCCGATGCGCATCAAGGCCGATGCCGCCTTTGCCGGAGCCAAGCTGCCGGGCAACAATGAAACGGCCTTTGGAAAGGTTTTTTATCAAAGCGACTCGCTGAATATACAGGAGCCTTACCTGGACATTGAAGCAAATGTTGTTTTTGGCGAATTCAAAGTGATGCAGGTTGACTGACCCGTATCTGTATTTTAGCAAACGGCAAGGGCCGGTATCACCGAGAATCCGGTTCACAACTTCGGAGAATTCTTCACCACCTTTGCCATCATCTTTCCCGCCTTCACCGGTATGACGGTTGGAGTTGGCCTCTCAGGCGACCTGAAGGATCCGCCAGTTCGACCTGCAGAACATCAACCTGATGATCCTGCTGAGTTACATCATCATGGGCCATCCCGACTGGAAACAGGGGCAGATCAAAATCTCCGACCTGTATAAAGAAAATGGGGATGAATCTATGAAGCAGCTGATCAATGTCGTAAAAAAACAGACGATTGCCCATCTCTCTGAAAAATATCGAGTTCATCCAGCTGGACGAAGAGACCAGCCCACGTGACATCATCAATGTCAAATCAACCCGTGCGGGATTGACTATGATCGGTTTCCTCAACGACCAGCTTAAACACGAGGGAGAGAAAATCTTCCATGGATATGACAAGCTTGGAGATGTGCTGTTTATTAACGCGCGTCAGGAAAAATCGATCTGATCGTTCTTGCCCGCATATTTACCATCCCATGAAAACAACCGGGCCTGTTTTTCGTTTATTTTACATGAACCCAAGTCCAGCAAAAACAAAAATCTTGAGAATAACAACTATTATAGCGCTGATTTTCGCCGGCTTACAATCATTGGCAACGCAGCAAAGCACCTATCAGCAACTCAAAGCACAATACCAGGAGCAAAATTACCTCGCCTGTTACCGGATGGCCAGGGAAAGCGGGCCCGAGGGATCGATATTCCGGGCCCTTTCACTCTACCGCCTGCCGGAGAACCATCAGCTGAAAAAAGCATTCAACCGGCCCCTGATCCATATGATGGATCTGATGGAAAAAGCCAGAAACAGGCTCTCCCCTGAAGCCATGAATGATACTGAATTCCTGGCCTCTGAAACTGCCGATTTTCAGAAAACGGTCTTTGATAAAGCTTCCCGCCTTTACCATCGGGGCTCCAGGAACCGGGCAGTGGAATACTTCGACGCCATGCACCGGACCTTCGACGACAGCTCGCCGGTATTCCGCAACCACTACGGTTTCGATGGCGCTCATTTTATTAAAACACTGCGATCCAACATTATTCAGGAAAAAGAAAACCGAAAATACTACCGCCAGGAGATCCGCAAACTTATTGACCGGTATTACCGCAATAATGAAGATCTTAAGCAATGGGACAATCCCAAATACCGCATGGCCAATACGGCCGCTTCTGAAGACTATCTGAAGTACGAGGAAAAAATGATCTATTATTACCTGAACCTGATAAGAATGAATCCCGAACTCTTCCTGCATACCTTCATAGATGCCCGTCTTCATGTGAAATATCACGGAGAGATACAGATCCGAATACCTCTTTATGATACATTAACGGTTACGAATTACAACACCCCACTCACCCGGCAGGAATTTTTTGACCTGCCGGTTCATAAGATCTATATGGATGAAGTACCCAATAATGCAGCCAAACAATTTGTTCAAAAAAAGATGATCGGTAAGAGCGACCGCTCAGAGAAGTACCGCTACAACATCAATTACTCAGGGCTCTATCGGTATCTGCAGCGCAACCATCCGGAACTGCTCACGCTCAAAAACCTGGATAAATTCAGCCTGACAGAATCGGGCAAGGGTAGGATCCTGTTCAGGCTATACGACAAAAAGATCACCTACTATAACCGGACTTTCAGTGAGGAAACCGATGACAACTATTATTATCAGAGCCTTTTCGGGAAACTGCAATCCATGAGGCCGCAAAATATTATCGAGCCTGACAAACAGCTGTTTCGAACCGCTGAATGCTGGGCAGTGGAGGCCGGCCAGCGGGGACTGAAAGGCCATGACCGCATCACCTGTCATACCAATTACCATGCAGAAGCTTGCGATTATGGAAACAAAAACGGTTTCGACGTGGTGCTCAACCTGTTGGTAGACAAATTCGTACCTTCCCTCGGACACAGAAAGATCCTGCTGGGGGATTTCTCCCAGATGGGTGCTGCCATCCGGCCCCACAATTCGGAATTGGACTACAATGCCGTACTGGATTTCAAAAAATAAAAACCCCTTAACCCTCGGCTATTGCCCATTCAGGCGCCGGTTAAAATCACGCCAGAACCGACGGTGAAACTTCATGCTTCGGGCCTTTTTCAACATCCCCGGTCCGGTAAACGACACCCGGTCAGGCGGTGCCATCCGGTAACTGGCAGTGCTGTCGTAGAGAAACAAGGCTTCCGGATGGAACTGGACCCCGATAACATGACCATAATCCTTGTGCCGCAGACCTTCTATGATCTTTCCGTCCATGGAAGTAGCAGTGACCTGGAAACCTTTACCCACTTCATCCACGGCCTGATGGTGATTGCTGTAAACCAGCGGGTGGAAATCCTCAATGCCCCATCTTTCTGAAAGAGCAGCAGATGTAAAGTGAACCCGGTGAAAATGGCCGCTGAGCAAATCCTCATCCATGCTCAGGCGGTTGTTATAATTGCGGTGAAGCCGGTCGCGGTCCAGCTTTAAGATATCCTCAACATGATCCAGCCCGTAAATTTCCGAAGGGATATCCTGAACCAGTCTTCCGCCGGTGGCCACATTCATGGTTTGCATACCCAGACAAAATCCATAAATCAGGTAATCCGGGTCCTGAGCGACCAGTTCTTCATAGTCCTTGCTCTGCAATCCCCCCAGGAGATGATATAAAAAGGACAACTCAAAATAATGCCGGTAAGGATCATACACGGAGGTAAGCAAATGGGTCTTTCTCCCATAAACTTGCGGAGGCATATCCGGCCCGCCAAAAAAGACCACACCCTGCGATTGCCGGAAAAGAATGCCGAAATCGTCGGTCAGTGGGTTATCCCTGTACAACATATCCGGTGATATGGAATCCCCTAACTCTTTAAGGAAAATTTTCGGTCCGCCATAGTTCAGGGTATCAATGAACGCCTTCGACCGGCCGTAATCGTACCTTTCCTTGTGGTGATAGACTCCCACCAGCCGGTAGTCCTTCAGCTCAATCAGATCCTGTTCGATAAGGTTCACCATCACTTTCAGGTTATGAGCCGTGGGATGGGTAAGCAAAAGATTTTGGGTGCCCGGATGGTTATTCAATGGCTCCCCCGTAACTTCCTGACCCCGGAGGCCGGAGGTGACCACAAATACCATAAATAATAATACGCTGATTTTCTTCATTTTAAATAAGATGTTTCAAGTTATACCTAATAAAGGAATTTAAATATTACCTTTGCATGAAAGATAGCAAATAGTTGACAATCCTGAAAATATCGGTGGGTGCATCTTCTGATCAAAACACTGTATATCAATGAACAAAAAATACAAACATTATAAAAGGCTGCCTTCCTGGATGAAAATGGAATGGCCGAAAGGTGAATCGTATTCCAAAATGAAGAATCAGGTAGAGCAAAACAACCTGCATACCATCTGCACCAGTGGTAAATGCCCCAATATTGGTGAGTGCTGGAACAGGGGAACAGCAACCTTCATGATATTGGGCGATATTTGCACACGGGGCTGCAAATTTTGCGGGGTAAAGACGGGCAAACCCTTTTCCCCGGATCCGGAGGAGCCCGAAAAGGTAGCCGAAACCATCCGGATAATGGGCATCCAACATGCCGTGATCACTTCTGTTGACCGGGATGACCTGGAAGATGGGGGGGCACAACACTGGGCCGATACCATCCGTATGATCCGTAAAAAAAATGAAGGCATCACCGTGGAGGCGCTCATTCCGGATTTTGATGCCAGGCAGGAAGACATCCGCCGGGTCCTAGAGGCAGGTCCCCAGGTTATATCCCACAACCTGGAAACCGTCAGGCGCCTTACACCTCACATACGCACCAAGGCCCGATATGATACCAGCCTGGAGGTGATCCGTCAGATCGCCCGGGCCGGCAGGCGTGCCAAGTCTGGTATCATGGTAGGACTGGGAGAAGAGGAAAGCGAAATTTATCAAACCATGGATGATTTACTTGAGCGGGGTTGTGAAGTGTTTACCATCGGTCAGTATCTGCAGCCTACCCCCGGCCATATGGAAGTGGCGAGATTCGTGGAGCCTGAGACATTTAAAAATTATGAGAAAAAGGGTCTGGAGAAAGGTTTTGCCCATGTGGAGAGCCATCCCCTGGTGCGATCTTCCTACCGGGCCGAAAGACATGTGAAAAGCTAAGCACCCCTTATGGCAGTAAAGACGAAATACAAAGATATCGGAACCATCGATTATAAAGAAGCCTGGGAGTACCAGGAAAAGCTCTTTGATGACGTTCTTTCCGGCAAAAGGTCCGGCCGGATCCCCACCAATTACATGTTGTTTTGCGAACATCCCCATGTCTATACCCTGGGCAAAAGCGGGCAGCAAAACAACCTGCTGATCGATCCCAACTTCCTGGAAAAGATACAGGCCACCTATTACAAGATCAACCGGGGAGGAGACATCACCTATCACGGACCGGGCCAGATCGTGGGCTACCCCATCATCGACCTGGAACAATTTGGCCTGCAGGTGAGAAAATATATCCACCGGCTGGAAGACTCCGTCATCGCTACTCTGAAAGAATACCATATCAACAGCTCCCGTTTGGATGGGGCCACCGGGGTATGGCTGGATGCCGATGAGCCGGGCAAATCAAGGAAAATCTGTGCCATCGGGGTCAGGGCAAGCCATTTTGTTACCATGCACGGATTTGCTTTCAATGTCAATACAGATTTAAATTATTTTAATTATATTAATCCCTGTGGATTTCAGGATAAGGGTGTCACCTCCATGGAAAACGAGTTGGGCAGGCATATGGACATGGAGGAGGTGAAACAGGTGTTGAAAAAACATATCGGTGGCTACCTGAACATGGAATTTATTAAATGAAACGTGCATGACAAAATAATCATTAATATCACAAAAGGAGATGATTATTTTGTCATGGTAAGTTACACAAGGCCAATACATTGAATAAAAAATAAACTTGTGAAATTGTATCTCGGATGGATAAAAGGTGGGTTTTAAAGCCAAAGGCAAATCAGCAGGACATAGAACACCTGGAGCAGGTATTGAACATACAACCGCTGCTGTCCGGGCTGCTGGCCCAAAGGGGCATAAAGACCTACGACCAGGCGAAGAGGTTCTTCAGACCCAGCCTGTACAGCCTTCACGATCCCTTCAAGATGAAAGACATGAACCGGGCCATCGAACGCATTGAGAAAGCCATCCAGCACCAACAGCGCATCCTGATCTATGGTGACTACGATGTAGACGGAACCACCTCTGTGGCCCTGGTCTTCTCTTTCCTGAAGAAATTCTATTCCAACCTGGATTATTACATTCCCGACCGGTACGAAGAGGGCTATGGCATCTCTTACAAAGGGATTGAATATGCCCACCAGCGCAATGTATCGCTGATCATCGCTCTGGATTGCGGCATCAAAGCTGCTAAAAAGATCGATTACGCGAATAGCAAGAACATCGATTTTATCATCTGCGACCACCACACACCTGAAAAACAATTGCCTGATGCGGTAGCTGTGCTGGACCCGAAACGGGCCGACTGCCATTATCCCTTCCAGGACCTCAGTGGATGCGGTGTGGGATTCAAAATGCTACAGGCCTTCTCCCAGACCAACAACATCGATTTTGCCGAGCTCTACCCTTTTCTCGACCTGGTGGCCGTAAGCATTGCCTCCGACATCGTCCCCATCATCGGGGAAAACCGGGTGATGACCCATTTTGGACTCAAACAGCTCAATGAAAATCCCGGCGCCGGCTTGAAGGCGATCATTAATATGTCGGGCCTGGGCGATAAGCAATATCAGATCGAGGTGGAGGATGTGGTCTTCCGTATCGGCCCGAGAATCAATGCAGCCGGAAGGATCGAGTCGGGAAGGAGTGCCGTGGACCTGCTGATAACAGATGATGAGCACAAAGCACGCCAAAAAGCACAAAAAGTCAACTCCTGCAACGATGCCCGCAAAAACATCGACCGCCATATCACACAGGATGCCTTAAAGATGATTGCACATGAGACCGGTTTCAGGGAAAAGAAATCCACCGTACTCTATAACTCACAATGGCACAAAGGTGTGGTAGGTATTGTGGCTTCCCGCATGATCGAAATATACTACCGCCCCACCATCATACTTACCTCCTCCAACGGAATGGCCACCGGTTCAGCTCGCTCCATCCCGGGCTTCGACATCTACAGCGCACTGGAATCCTGTAACGATCTGCTGGAAAATTTTGGGGGGCACATGTATGCCGCCGGCCTGACACTCGATATCAAAAACATCCCTGCTTTTAAGCGTCGTTTTGAGGACATTGTAGAACAGTCCATTACCGAAGAACAATTGGTGCCCCACATTGAAATTGACACGGAGATACAACTGAATGAGATCACAGAGCAATTCTTTAGTATACTCAGACAGTTTCAGCCTTTTGGTCCCAAAAACCTGCCTCCCATTTTTGTAGCACGCAGGGTCAGGGACGACGGCACGGCACGCCTTGTGGGATCCAGCAAGGAACATATGAAGCTTTCCCTGACCCAGGAAAACGACCCCGCAGTGGCTTTTCCTGCCATTGCTTTCCAACAGGCTAACCACTACAACGACATCCACAAAGGCAAACCCTTTGACGTATGCTTTTGCGTTGAAGAAAATATCTTCAGGGGTAAGCGGAACCTGCAGCTCAACGTCAAGGATATCAAAATTCACTCCTAGCCACCCTCCATCAGAAACGCATCCTCATCTGGAAGTACAGCGAGGATTTGTGGTTGCCTTCAATAAGCTGCAACCCTGAACCAATCTCTTCTTTGTCGACATAAGCAGTTCTTGCCAGTTTCAGCCAAAAATCGATCTTTTTCCAGGAATATTTTATATTGAGGTAGGTTCGGTAACCTCGCGAATAATAGGCGGGAACGGAAAAACGGTACAACAGGTCATCTTCATAGGCATAGATGCGGCTATGGTAATCGTCGGTATCAAAAACGGCATAGCGTATATCAAAACGCAGGGGGCAGCGGCTTGACTTATATCCGATATCCTGATAAATCATCAAGCCTCTGCTTGGATCCGGTGAATGAATCGAAGCCCATTCAATGCGGTTATCTGAGGTAATAGAGGAGGTAAGCCGGTACCTGATGTGATACCTGATCCTGTATTTGCCATGTTGTTCCAGGGCAGGTGCATCCGTCTCCTCCGCTCCAAAGCCTCCGTTGCGTCTTTCCTGTTGATAACGCAGGTGCATGTGCAGTTTCGTTCCCGGCTTATAATCCAGTTTCAGCAATCCGTCCCATCCATCTACCGGAGCATCGGAGAAATAGCTCAACCATGGGAAACGCCATGTATCGAGGTAGCCCTTCATCGCCAAATCAGGCAGCAAGTCGAGCTGAATCCCCCAATAAAGGCCTTGCTCATTCTGAGTCCGGGGACCTTCGGAAAAGGCACCCGAATACAGGGCCTGATAGTCTTTCTCATAGTGGCGGTGCAGTACCATCATGGCCATCCGGTCGCTAAGCTGAGCGGAAACACCATTCAGCAAGGCAAAACCCTCCCCTGCGCTGATCGCTTCTTCCCCGAAGAAATGAAACAAATGCCATGTAGCCTGATAATCGAAGCTCCAATTGTTATTGGAGCTACCTGAGAAACGAAAGGCATTCTCCGGGCGGGCCGGCCGCTCGAGCCTACCTTCATACCAGTAAACCAGGCCATTAAGTCCGAGCCGGAAGTGAGGGCGGTTCAGAGAAAGCCGGCCACCGCTAACCTGTTCCCCAATAGAACGTTCGTCATAGATCTCACGTGGTATACGGTGATAGCCCGTTCGCTGGAATGAAGAAAACACCTTACGCCCATCGGCGAGGGTATCGATGATGTTGGCATCGATCCGCTTACGGGAATAGAAAAGGTTAAGTCTAAAGGAGCCCAGGCTCTTCTCGGCAGCCAGGCCCCGGAAAAAGCGGTTCTCATTGGAGGAGGTATAAGGATCCATGGTGGTTTGATGCCTGATGGGAACAAAAACCATGGAGGATTTGGAAAGCGAAAAGCCCGACCAGACTGTCAGCCCCTGACCATAACGTATATCATAATCCCCCAACGCGAGCTTATCGAGCCACCGGCTATTTTTTATGTAGAGGTGAAAAGAGTTAAAGTCGAATCCATAGGGGTTGTCGTTGCGCATAAAAGTCTCCCCCGGATCCTTATCCATGGTCACACCCATACGCAGCAGGTCGCTATATCGGAAGGACCATTGGGAATACAGACGAAAGGGACTGCCCTTGAAACGGGCATTAGGCTTCTGCGCCAGCAAGGAATCAGGGAGGCTGAGGAACCCTTGTTGCTTTTCCAGTATGCCGCCTGCCCGAAGCATTAACTGATGCCGCCCCTTCTGTAGCAGGCCGGTTACCGGCGGCAGCTGCCGCAAACCCTCCTCTTTAGGTTTTCCAGCCACTATAAAGGGCTCCAGCCTTTTAACCAGCTCTACAGAGAAACCATATACCAGCGGCAATTCATAAAGAGAAAGGAAGTTGCCATATTGTTTGCGGTAGTTAAGCAAACTGTGAATCTGGTAAGGGGTAAGCAGATGCAGCCGGCTGAGATCTTCAGCGCCTGCCCGGTTGATGTTCACTGGCTCCTCCAGGAAATGGTACAGATCTTCGGTAATGGTGCGGTAGTCATACGCCAGTTCCGATTCTTGGGAGAGCTGTTCGATCCAATCCTTGATCTCACCGGGGATGGGATCTGAAGTCTGCGCCATGGCTTGGTGGCACAAGCAAAGGAAAATCATTGCCATCAGGCTGGGGAGTGAATTAGAAGGCATAGCTCAGGGCAAAGTTGGGGATGCCCCCCAAAGTGGGATGAAAAGAGAAGGCCAGATCGGCCTGTAATCCTTTCCGGGCGTAACCCAGTCCGAAAAAATGCAGAGCCGGATTGAGGGAAACACCAGTTCGCAGGCAGAAATTGGAGATCAGTTGGTATTCTGCGGCCAGCTTAGGTATCGCCTGTTTTTCCAGGTTCTTTTCCACTTCCACAAGCATCAGAAGGGGTGCAGAAGGTTTCCACAAGGCTCCCAAACGGAAAATGACGGGCAGAAGCTCACCATTTCCCCCTTTTATCGCGCCCAGCGGATTGAAAAAATGGGTGCCAACCGACCATTGGTCATTTACACGAAAGTGCATACCCGCCTCAAAGGTAAGTTGATGTGCCGACCCATATATGCCTGAGATGCGGGTATGAAAATAATCCAACTGAATACCGGCCGAGAAATTTTTGGCCAGATAACGACCGTAAGCAAGGGCCGTCTTGGATTCCTGATAATGTTTAAAGCCATATTGGGTATAGGAACCGGCCAGGACTCCCGATGGAACAGGCACGAGCAAAGCCAGGGCCTGATGATCCATCTCAGGTATATAACCAGCCTGATGAAAGAAACCCAGACTCAGGGCTTCGATATAAGCCAATCCCGCCTGATTGTGATAAAAACACCACAGGTCGGTGAGGGCCACACTGGCATGCGCCATACCTGCCGAACGGGCTCCTGCCGGATGATTATCACCGGAAGCCGTTACCTGCATAAGGAATGACATCTGCATCAACAGAAAAATGCCCACACAACGCATGACATGATAACGTTACATGAAATGGACGGATGCAATTGAAGTTACACATTTTTTGCCACAAAAGCAAAATCTTTCTGAAAATCACCAATCTGTATATATCCCGACCCCTCCGGCATTTTATTTTTTAGGGAGCAGCATTTGCAAATAATTCATTGCAAACATGACATGTCTCATTGAGATCGTAGTGGAAAAGCCCTATATTTACATCCGCAAAATTTTTTTCCCGGCTACAAACACCTTATCAGACAAAGAATTTAACTTTATTACCCGGCCAGGAAAAAAGCAATAACAAAAATCCACTCATGAACCAAGTCACATACCGCAACCTGAAAGATGCCTTTGATGCATTCAATGACCTGAAGATATTGGTTATCGGTGACTCCATGATCGACTCCTACCTGTGGGGTGATGTGGATCGCATCTCACCGGAGGCTCCTGTTCCGGTAATCTCGAAGACCAAACGGGAGAGCCGGTTAGGAGGTGCGGCCAATGTAGCCATCAATATCAAAGCCCTCGGGGCTCAGCCCATTCTGGCCTCTGTGATCGGCAACGATGGAAATGCCCAGGTTTTCAAAAGGCTGCTGGGCACACAGCGCCTGAGTAAAAGCGGGATATTCGAATCCAATACCCGCTCCACTACCATCAAAACACGAATCATCAGCCATAAACAACAGCTGCTGCGTATCGATGAGGAGAACAGTGAAGAACTGGACCAACCCACAGAAGAGGCTTTCCTGAACCACCTGCTTTACATCATGGAACAAGCTAAAATGGATGCGGTGATATTCGAGGATTACGACAAGGGCACCATCACCCCGGAAATCATCAAACATGTCACTGGAAAGGCCAGAGAGCTAGGCATTCCCACCCTGGTTGATCCCAAGAAACGCAACTACCTCAACTACAAAAATGTCACCCTCTTCAAACCCAATTTCAAAGAGCTTAAAGAGGGCCTGAATATAGACCACCTAACCCATAAGGACTATGACAAGATCTTCTCTGCACTCCGTGTGATGCATAAGGAGCAACAGATCCAATGGATCCTGGTCACCCTCTCCGAGCAAGGGGTTCTGATCAGCAACAGCCAAAATTATAAGCACACACCAGCCAAGATACGAGATATTTCAGACGTCTCCGGTGCCGGCGACACCATCATCTCTATTGCCGGAGTAGCAATGGCTGCGGGCCTGTCTCCCTGGATCGTATCTGAAATATCCAATATAGGAGGCGGCCAGGTCTGTGAAAGATCAGGTGTGGTACCGGTCAATAAAAAACAGCTCCTGGAGGAATGCCAACTCCATATTCCATCCCTGGATTAACCCCTGCATTATTAGTTGCTGGATAATCAATCTACTGGCGAAGAGATCAACAGATCCTGTTGAAAAAATGTTTAAAACTCAAAATAGATTGTTCACAATTCTTCAGGGGATCGCTCCCTAATCAGGCATAAAATTGTATTTTTGAAAACACAACTGGGAAACCAGGATGGATGAATTAATCACAAAATCAGATATATGGGAAAAGTAATAGCTTTAGCAAATCAAAAAGGAGGAGTAGGTAAAACCACATCAGCCATCAACCTGGCCGCCAGTCTGGCGATACTTGAATACAAAGTACTGATCATTGATGCAGATCCCCAGGCGAACGCTACATCAGGAACGGGTTTTGATATCAGAGCTGTGAAAACCAGCATTTATGAATGCCTCACCGAGGAGATCAATCCCCGCAACATCATTCTCAACAGCGAAACAGAGGGTCTGGACATTATCCCTTCTCACATTGATTTGGTGGGTTCGGAAATAGAGATGTTGGATCAGCCCAACCGGGAATACATGCTCAAGAAAGTGACCGAGCAGGTGAAAGACGATTATGATTTTGTTTTAATCGACTGTTCGCCCTCACTGGGGCTGATCACAGTTAATGCCCTTACAGCGGCTGATTCAGTGATCATACCGGTTCAATGTGAATATTTTGCATTGGAAGGACTGGGTAAATTACTGAACACCATTAAGATTATACAGAACCGACTGAATACCAGTCTGGAAATTGAAGGCTTCCTACTGACCATGTATGATGCCAGGTTAAGGCTCTCCAACCAGGTGGTGGATGAAGTGCGCAAGCACTTTCAGTCGATGGTATTCGACACCATCGTTCAAAGAAACATTAAGCTTGGTGAATCACCCAGTTATGGCAAGCCCGTGGTGATGTACGATGCCAATAGCAAGGGTGCGGTCAATTACCTGAACCTGGCACGGGAGTTGTTGCAGAAGAACAACAAAACACGCATCCCCAACGAAGACAAAGTTGCCAATTAACCTATGAGTTGAACCTAATTCAATACTACTAAGCACGATGGCCAAAAGAAATGCACTAGGAAAAGGACTGGGAGCCCTGATTGAAGATGCGGGCAATGACAACCACTATCAAGTCGATGCGGTCAATGAAATCAGCCTGGATCTGATTGAGGTGAATCCCTATCAGCCCCGCACCAGCTTTGATGAGGGGGCGCTGCAGGAACTGGCAAGCTCCATCAAGGAGATCGGTGTGATCCAACCCATCACGGTTCGTCAGATTGACGACACGCAGTTCCAGCTGATCACCGGGGAGCGGCGCTTTAGGGCCGCCAGGATGGCCGGGATCAATAAAATCCCTGCCTTTATCCGAACGGCCGACGATCAGGCTATGCTGGAGATGGCCCTGGTGGAGAACATTCAACGTGAAGACCTGGACGCCATCGAGGTAGCCATATCTTATCAGCGGCTCATAGAGGAATGCGAGCTTACCCAGGAGAACCTTAGCGGCCGGGTGGGCAAGAAAAGAGCCACCATCTCCAACTACCTCCGGCTGCTCAAGCTGCCGGCTGAAATACAGTTGGGTATCCGCGACCACAAAATATCCATGGGCCATGCACGTGCGCTGATCAATATTGAGGACCCCGACAAACAGCTGCAGGCATATTACCGGATCCTGGATGAAGGTTTGTCTGTGCGAGCCACCGAAGATATGATCCGCAACCTGGGACAAACCCAACCAGGAAAAAAATCATCCACCAGCACCAGAAAGACCTTACCCGAGGAATATCAGCAGCTCAAACATAGCCTGGCCGATCATTTTAATACCAATATCGACGTCAAACGAAACGACAACGGCAAAGGAAAAATCGTGATCCCCTTTAAATCCGATAAGGACCTGGAAAGGATCATGTCGATCATCAATCAGGGAAAGGAGGAATAAAAAACCAGAATTTGGGCAGGATAAAATTACACAACCCGACCGTATGGATCGGAGGGATGCTGGTTGTTGTTTTGCTGATTCATAACACAGGCTTTTCCCAAAAGCCCGATACCACTCTTCAGAGAAAACAGACCAGCCAAATAACCCGGGAACACTCCCCGACCAAAGCTGCTCTGCTCTCTGCTGCGATGCCAGGCCTGGGCCAGGTGTACAACAAAAAATACTGGAAAATCCCCATCCTCTATGCAGGTGGGGCTTTTGTCTATTACCTCTATGACTTCTACAGTGAAAACTACAACGAATACAACAATGCTTACGCCGCTTTCCTGAGCGGCAAAATTAACCAGTACAACGGCCTGTCCACGGAAGAACAGCTCAAAGCCGCCAAAGACTTCTATCGACGGTACCGGGACTTGAATGTGATCATCATGGTCGGGGTGTATCTGGTTAACATCGTGGACGCCACGGTGGATGCCTACCTTTTCAACTTCGACGTAAGCCCCGATCTCTCGCTGCGGCCTACTACCCTGGCTACTGAAAAATATCATCACGTACCCGGCGTTTCTTTGACCTTTCGTTTCTAATATTTTTTATTTTTGCAGCTCCAAAAAGATTTATGCACATGCACCGAATGATGATTATATGGGTGGCAGCCGGCATTCTGGCTATGGGCCAGGCCGCACAGGGACAAACCGACAGCCTGAAAGGGGTAAAGCCCATCGAACAACGGTTCGAAAAGAACCTGAATGCGCTGGTTGAGCAATGGTATATACAAAGATTCATCTCCGACACGGCTGATGCCATCTCTTTACATACAGATACCCCTGTCCCCGAATATTCTGATTCGGTGTATCTGAAAAGGATCAGCAACATGTCATCGGCTATTCCTTTGAGCTACAACAAAATCGTACGCAATTTCATCCATGTCTATACCCGCGACAGGAGAGAACGGGTGGAGGTGATGCTGGGCCTGGCCAATTACTATTTCCCCGTTTTCGAACGCGTTTTCGACCAATACAACCTGCCACTGGAACTGAAATACCTGGCCATCATTGAATCGGCGCTCAATCCCAGAGCCGTCTCCCGGGCCGGAGCAACCGGGCTGTGGCAATTCATGTACAGCACGGCCAGAGTCTATGGACTCACCATCAACTCCTTCGTCGACGAGAGAAGGGATCCGGTCAAAGCAACCTATGCCGCTGCCAGATACCTGAAAGACCTCTATGAAATATTCGGTGAATGGGATTTGGCCATAGCTGCCTACAACTGTGGCCCCAGAAACGTGAGCAAGGCCATATACCGGGCAGGTGGAAGAAGAAACTTCTGGGACATCTATTATTATCTGCCTTATGAAACCCGGGGCTATTTCCCGGCCTTTGTAGCGGCCATGTATGTGATGAATCACAATGAAAGCCATAACCTCCATGCCCGTTCCATAGACATCCCTTATGCCACCGACACGGTACATATCAACCACAAACTGCACCTCAGGCAGATATCCGAAGTGCTCAACCTGCCCCTAAAACAAATACAGGACCTCAATCCCCAGTATCGTAAGGACATCGTACCGGCTTCCGGGCAGTCCTTCTCGCTGGAACTGCCCCTGGACAAAATCGAATCCTTCATCAGGCTGCAGGATTCCATATACGCCTATAAAGACTCAGCGTTCTTCCGCCAACAGATTGTCCGCAACCCGGGAAGATCCCATTTCGTGGCGCAAACCCCAAGCGGAAAAGAAAAAGTCTATTACAAAATCAAACCCGGCGATAACCTGGGATATATCGCCGAATGGTACAATGTCAGAGCCTCGGATCTGAGGCACTGGAATAACATACGCGGCAACCTGATCCGTACCGGTCAGACCCTCGTGGTGTACGTCCCTGAAGACAAGGTAAGCTATTACAAAAAAGTCAACTCCATGAGCTTTGACGAAAAGCAAAAACGCATCGGGCAGCCCGTCAGCCGGAAACAGACTACCCAAAAACCCGAAAAAAATGACAATTACATCCATTACAAGGTCAAATATGGCGACACCCTCTGGGATATCGCCCGCAAGCACCCTGGTGTGAGCCAGAAAGATATCATTCGGCTTAATGACCTGCCCAATGCCCGCGAGATCCAGGTGGGTCAGGTTCTGAAGATCAAGAAAAAAACATAGCGCAATCCCAAAAAGCACAGACCCATCAAAGATTTATGATTTTTACATAATATTTTCGACGATATGAAGTAAAAATGATATATTTAGGGGATTGGCAATAAAAAACCACAGGATGAAGCCCCATAAAATATTTCTGACCTTCCTTTCCATCCTGGCCCTGATTGCTTTGATCGCCTTCTTTTTACCTTCCGGGGGGGTGGTCATACCCCCGGGCATTCACATCAATTTTCCATCCCTGAAAAGCCTGGTCAACTATGAAGAGGTGCAATACAAGGACATCTCCTCCATAGTGGAAAACAACAGACCCGTCGATACCATCGCCCCGGTTATCGGAGATACCCTTGGCAGGAACGCCGCTTCCGATACAACACCCGGGAAAGAGGATTCTGCTGCTGCAACCCGGCAAGACACAATTGCCGATGCAATCCAAAGGAAACAAAGGCCCCGGGTCAAAAAGAACCGTCAAAAGAACCTGCAGTATCCCCGCAACGATCCATCGGTGCTTTACCCTTTCTTTCGTTCTCTGGAGCAACTACCAGGTCAGGACAAGCTGATTCGCATCCTGCATTATGGTGACTCCCAGATTGAAGGTGACCGCATATCCTCTTACCTGAGAAACCAACTGCAAAAAGAATTCGGGGGAGCAGGCATCGGATTATTTCCCGTGGTTCTGCCCAATAACACCAACATTGCACTCAGGCACTCTCTCACCAGACACTGGAGCCGCTTTACACCCCATGAACTGGATGAAGCCAACTTCAGGCATGAAAGGTTTGGAGTGCTCATGTCCTTCTCACGCTTCTCTCCCTATTACAGCTATTACCAGGATGAAGTATACGAAGCCGGTATACGCATTGCAGATTCTCCCATTTCCTTCGACCTGAACAGCCAGTTCACCCGCTGCAGGATCTTCTTCGGATATAATGAAAAGCCCTTCATTGTGAAGATGAACTACGAAGACCAAACCAAAGATGCGGACATGATGCCGGCCACCAACAGCCTGAAGGAGATCAGCTGGAACGTCCCCCCGGGGCTGGACGAGTTAACCGTCACCTTCCAGGGGAACCACAGTCCGGACATCTATGGCATGGCCCTGGACGGCAAACGCGGCATCGCCCTGGATAACATCCCCCTGCGGGGCAGCAGCGGAACAGGATTCACCCAATACGACACCGCCTTCCTCAAAACGATGATGAACCATCTGAAAATCAAACTGATCATGCTGCATTTTGGGATCAACCTGGTTCCATTGGTCCGGGAAGATTACACCTTTTATGAAAACCGTTTCTACCGCCAGCTGAAGATGCTCAAATCGGTGAACGAGGACGTCAGCATCATTGTAATGGGTGTCTCCGACATGTCGAGAAAAGAAGGCGGCAACTACCGTTCCTGGCCCAACATAGAAAAAATAAGAGATGCCCAGAAAAGTGCCGCCTTCAGAGCCGGTTGCGCCTTCTGGGATACCTTTGAAGCCATGGGCGGGAAAAACTCCATGCCCGGTTGGGTCTTCTCCAACCCGCCCCTGGCCAGAAAAGACTTTACCCACTTCACCTACAAAGGATCCGTGGTGATCGCCAAAATGTTCTACAAAGCATTGATGAAGGGTTACCGGGATTATCAGCAACAAGCCCCGACCGGCTCCGCCAAAGCGTATTTGCCCGACACAACAGGTACAGGGCAACCCGATTCCCTAAAGCATGCCCCCGCCCAACATCAGGGCCTAACCGACTCCATTAGGTAGAGGCTAACGAATTCGGCCTTTAAGACACTGAATACAAGACTATAACAGCCTTACAAACGGCATATTTCCCCTTGCTCAAACTGGCCGGAGCAGGATAATCCTGATAAATTCTTATATTTACGGGAGATTGAAAGGAGTATACACGGAAAAACCCCTTGCGTGGAGTATCTGAGAGAAATACTGACCTTTTCCGAAGAAAAGCCTATGCTATTTACCAGGCTCCATTTCTGGGTATTCTTTACCTTGCTGCTGGGACTTTACATACTGGTTTACCGAAGGAAAGCCGTGCGCAACGCCTACCTGTTCATCATGAGCCTGGTCTTTTACTACCTCTCCGGCGGCTATTTCTTCACCCTGCTGATCTTCTCAACCATTGCCGACTATACCCTGGGGCATCTGATCTACCGTTCGCGAGCAAAATGGAAAAGCAAACTGTTTGTTACCATCAGTGTGATCATCAACCTGGGGGTCCTCTCCTACTTTAAATACAGCTATTTTTTTGTGGACACCATCAACGGGCTTTTGGGAACAGACTTACATGTGGTCAACCTGCTGGCCCGTTGGTCGAACCAACTGGCCAGCACAGGCTTTGATGTCAGCACCATCATCCTGCCGGTGGGTATATCCTTTTATACCTTCCAAACAATCAGTTATACAGTGGATGTTTACCGGGGAAAGATCAAGCCGGTGAACAACATCATTGATTTCGGCTTTTACGTATCCTTTTTCCCCCAGCTGGTAGCAGGTCCCATCGTCCGGGCCGCAGAATTCGTACCCCAGCTCTATCAGAAATTTAACCTTACCCGCCGCGAATTTAGCCATGCCCTGTTTCTTATCATGGCCGGATTGATGAAAAAAATGCTCATCTCCGATTACATCTCCATCAACTATGTGGACCGGGTATTTGAAGCCCCACTTTCTTACTCGGGGTTTGAGAATGCCATGGCGGTCTATGGCTATTCACTTCAGATATACTGTGACTTCTCCGGCTATACCGATATCGCGATCGGGGTGGCCTTTTTGCTGGGTTTTCGGCTGCCGGTGAATTTTAACTCCCCCTATAAAGCCCTTCATGTAACTGATTTCTGGCGCAGATGGCATATATCCCTCTCCTCCTGGCTGCGGGACTATCTGTATATTCCTCTGGGAGGGAACAAAAAAGGTGAACTGAGGCGCAACATCAACATCATGATCACCATGTTGCTGGGTGGATTGTGGCACGGGGCACACCTTCGTTTCATCATATGGGGGGCGATTCATGGTGTTGCCCTGGTGGTTCATAAACTATGGCGATGGATCAGGAAAAAGATCTACGGCTCCTATCAGCCCTTGCGCAGGGTGAAGCCCTTTTCCCGGTTTCTGTCCGTATTCTTTACGTTTCATGTAGTCACCGCCGCCTGGATCTTCTTCAGGGCCCAGAATATGCGAAAGGCCAAACAGATGATCTCTCAGATCATTCATCATTTCGAGGCCGACCTGATACCCACCATGGTCTGGTCCTATAAGGAGGTTTTTGCCGTCATCCTGGTAGGTTTCATCTTGCATTGGCTGCCTGCAGGTTTCAAGGAAAAATACCGGGGCTGGTTCATACAAACCCCGCTGGCAATAAAAATTCTTGCAGTCATCCTGCTGGTGATCATCATCTACCAGGTAAAATCAGCAGCCATACAACCCTTCATCTACTTCAAATTCTGAGTTTTATTATCAGTCAATCTTAAAGCGAATGCGCAATACACCGTTTTCATAACTGGTGGTGGTGATACGAAACTCGCCTATGTCGGCTGTATTGTCTACATGTTCCCCAATACACGGGCATGAGTCATAATCACCCACATTGACGATGCGCACCGAATGAATATCCTGCTCAGGCAGGCGCGAGGTGTCCACCAAATGACCCGCTTCCGACATATCCACGTATTTCTCGCTCACGGGCAGACCCAGGTTGATCACCCGGTTCACCTTATCCTGGATGATCTGCTCTTCCTCCCGGGTCAAAGGCCGGTCAAAATGGTAATCGCATTTGCTTTTCTTTTTCTCCAGGTGCATGGAGAAGGATCGATCACAACCAAACATCCGGATCATGGTCTGGTTCAGTATATGCTCGGTGGTGTGCATCTGGGGATCATACTGTTTCATAATTCCGCTTTTTTATGGGAACAAGTATATAAAAAAAAAGTTCCCGTTAAATTGATTATCTTGTCCTTCAAAAACCCATTTCCATGAAGCACCATATTGCAGTACTGGGAACCGGCATGGTAGGCCGGGCCATTGTATACGATCTCTCGCAGAAGCACCGTATCACTGCCGCCGACAACAACCCGGAAGCCTTAAAACTATGCCGGGACATGAAAGGGGTTGAAACCCACCAGGCCGATCTTGCCGATCACAAGCAGGTAGCCCGGATAATCAAGGATGCAGATCTTGTACTCTCTGCTGTTCCGGGTTTCCTGGGATATGAGACTGTGAGAACGGTGATCACAAAAGGCAAGCCTGTGGTCGACATCTCCTTCATGCCCGAGGATTTTATGGAGCTGGATGCCCTGGCCAGGGAAAAGGGCGTAACAGCTATAGCCGACTGCGGAGTGGCTCCGGGTATGCCCAACCTGATCCTGGGGCATCACAGCCAGCAGATAAACATCGAGCGGTTTGAATACATGGTGGGAGGCCTGCCCAGGGAGAGGAAATTTCCCTTCGAATACAAGGCTCCTTTCTCGCCCGTTGATGTGCTGGAGGAATATACGCGTCCGGCACGGGTGATGGAAAACGGGGAGGTGGCGGCACGCGAGGCCATGAGCGAGCCGGAGTTGATATACTTTGAGGGGCTGGGCCACCTGGAAGCATTCAATACCGACGGGCTCCGCTCTTTGCTTCAAACCATGGACCACATCCCTTACATGAAAGAAAAGACCCTGCGTTATCCGGGGCATATAAGACTGATCCGGGCCCTGAAAGCATCGGGTTTCTTTTCAGAGCAAGAGGTGGATACAGGCCGCCAAAAGGTGCGCCCCCTGGATGTAACCAACCAGGTACTGATGAAAGACTGGCAGTTGGATCCCGGGGAACGGGAATTCACCATCATGCGCATCAACCTGGAGGGAGGGGGCAGAACGATCACCTATGATCTGCTGGATGAATACGACCCGGCCACCGGTCTTTCCTCCATGGCCAGGACCACCGGTTTTACAGCAACTGCCGCTGCCAGCATGCTGCTGGAAGGCATATTCGGGAAAAAGGGCATGTTCCCTCCCGAACAGGTAGGCCAGTCGGAAAAGTGTTTCCGGTATATCATGGATTATCTGGAAAAAAGGCGGGTAAGCTATCAGCTCACCCAAACCTGAGGATCTTAAACAAACCTCTCTTTGCTGAACGAAAAGGCGGATCAGATGTTCGGAAACTCCGACTCCAGCGCATACTGAACCGTCAGGGTCATTTCGATGATGATACGGATGTGGATGCGTTCCCCGGGGGCGGGATGCGAATCGCCCTCCAGACGAAATTCAATGGTGGCAGGTGAACCGGTCATAAAATAGGCTGCCAGGTCTTCACTGATGGTCTTTACCCCGGCCGATACCAGGTTGGCCATGGCCGTGAGCTCATAGGTGGCCGGGTTGATAGACACTGCCATATCCTCCACGAACATCCTGTCGTTGGCATAACCGGTGATCATGACGCCCGTAGCCTCATTGTCGGCAAGATGCTCCAGGGCTACCGACAGGGCTTCAACATAAACATCCCCAATGATGGCATCTGCAGGCAAATCCAACTCGTCATTGATTTCCCCGGCATCTACCAGCCGGGTCGTTACAAAGGCTCCTTCCTGATCCACAGGATAATCCCAGGTTTTGGATACGGTAGCCACATACTCAAATGTACGTGTCTCGCACCCTCCCAGGATCAATAAAACCAGGGCCAGTGCCGAGATAATTGTCTTCCTCATAGCTTTATTCTCCCAATTATTCGATTTCCCCTATGCCCACTCCCAAACCAAGGGTGAGCAGGCTCTGACTGGCCAGGGTGTAATCGGAATGAATCTTGAGGGGGCCCAGGTTCAGGGTCAGCCCCAGCGTAGTGCGGATGGTATTGTCTCCGGTCAGGTCAAAGGCCACTTCCGAGTCATCCGCCTCATAGGTATAAGCAATATCCAGGGTGGACCGCTCATATCCCAGGCCTCCATAGAAGGTGATGAACCGCCAGGGATAGCTGGCCTGGAGGTTGGCCACCCATCCGGTGGCATCAACCACATCCCCCACGCTGAAGAGCTGGGAATAAAATCCGACGGCCATATCAACCGGCTTCAGCGGCAGATATTGATTCAGGCTGTGGCGCAAGCCCCAGCCAAAGAGTGCAACCTTACCCACTTCATCACCGATATCATAGGCTGCCCACCGCAAGGTTGCATCGGTACCCATCAGGGAACCGACAGTGAGATGGGGCACGGCCAGGGGCAGGTTGCTGATATCCAGCCCGCCAGGGAAAGCATAGGTGGTACCGCCTTCCCCTTCTACTGTCACAACCTCTGAACTGCCAAAGATGGTGGGTACCCTGGCACTGGTTTCGGGTGAAAAATACCCCTGGGTCGTACCTGTAAAGGTCTTATTGCTTTCGGGGATGAAAGCATCCATCACCGCAACACCCACATAAAGCTGAAATCCGTTCCTCTTGATGTAGGCATTGTGATAGAGTCCGCTGTTCAAATTGGCTCCGAAAGCATCCGCCAATGGCTGCATATAAGCTTTACCATTGGCACCGGTGTATTTCCTCATAAAATCCTCAAAGTCCTGACCCTGAAGATCTGTTGCAGGCAAGGAAACGCACACAATGATGAAAAATTTGAAAAAAAGTTTCATGGCGTAACCAGTTGGCTTAACCTGGACAAGTTACGCAATAACCCGTTGTAAGTCAATAGACCTTTAATTCAATCGGTTATTTTTTGGGTTAAACGGGTAGAATGTTAGAAAGTGGAAGGTGGAAATGTTAAAAGGTTGAAGGTTGAAAGGTTGAGTCCACTCCGAAAAGTAATTTTTTGGAGAATAAGGTCTTTTATGGTTTTGAAATACGCTGATAGAGAGTGTTTTAACCGATCGGAAATTCAGGTTTTTTTATTAAACAGACTTTTTGTAGGGGACTCAACATTCAAACATTCAACTTATTCAAACATTCAACTTATTATTTGAATTTTATCTTCCGGGCGGCAAAAAAGCTCATCCGCAACAGGAGCAATCCATGACGGAAACGGCTGATCTGTGTCTCCCCGTATTCGCGGCTGCGGTAGCGCACGATGATCTCGGTGATCTTCAGGTTCAGTTTGG
>JAGXLL010000065.1 GCA_018334675.1 Bacteroidales bacterium
AATTATTGCCAGGTGCATTTGAATCATCCTTTTTTCCAGATACCTCTTCTTCCATGGATTTATCACCATTTGATCCGTCGAGAGGTAGTAAAACTCCGTCTATCACATGGATGATGCCGTTGGAGGCAGATATGTCAGGCAGGACAATGCCTGTTTCCTGACCGGCGATATCGGAGATGACACCTTCTTTACTCACTGAGAAAGTCTCCCCAAGAAGGGTCTCAATGGTTCTGGGACGAACGGGAGGGACCACGCTGTTGGAGGCACGCCGGCCTTCGGTTACATGGTAGAACAGTACATCGCGCACCAATTCAGGATCCAGATCAGTGATCTCATCGACATCTTCCCCAAGAGCCTCATAAAGGGTCTTGAAGGCTTCATTGGTCGGGGCAAATACAGTGTACTGGTCGGTACCTTCGCTGAACAGATCTACCAGCCCGGTTTCAAGTTCTTCATCGACGTATACCAGGGCACCTACCAGCTCAGTGAATCCCTCTTCGGTGGCGATGGTGGCAATAGATTCATCACCCGGGGCATTCGAATTGCCTTTGTTCTCCGAGGCTTTCTTGATGGCAGCTTCAGGGGTTTCAGGTTCTACCTCCATTTGCGCACTTTCTTTTTCGCAGGAGACTGCAAAAATAGCAAGGGCGGAGAGGATGAGCAATTGAAAAGCCATCCTGCGCCCAATCAGTTTGGAAATTTGTTTTCTCATGTTATCAAGGTTTTAATTTGTAATTTAGAGTCAAACACAAGTTAGGTTATATTTGTTTAACATATTTTAATATTTTTTCAAACAATAAAAATTATTTATCAGGTCCCTATTATCATAAAATTTTAAAATTAAGCAAATAGCATGGGTTACAACCGATCATAATTGTTTAATATTTGGATGTACTTTTTAAACAAGAAGCAATTGAAAAGCCATTACTAGCCTTTGAGGAGTGTGGCTATAGTTAGATGAGACTAAGAATTAGCCGGTTTATAGAAAAGTTCTCAGGAGCGATCCGGCATTTAGGGCATGAATCCTTCGCGTTTTTGCAGACCCAAGAGGCCACCTGCCATAAACACCACACCCAGGACAAACAGGAAAATGCGGTTCCTGCGGATGGTAGATTCCCAGATTTGACCGGCCATGTCCGCATCATCAAAAGGATTTAGAAAAACGTTCCACTGGCTGTGCGTAAGCAGCTCAGAGAGCAGCCACAGGCCCAGTCCGATGATGATACCCACCACGGCAGCGCTGTTGCCATTCTTGAGCAGGGCAGCCAGCAGGAATCCCAGGCTGCCCAGGGCGAAAACAGGGAAGATCACGTAGTAGATCATGGTACCGATGGGAAAGCTCACCAGGGCGAAGTAACACATCAAAGCCAGCACGGCCAAAAGGGCCCAGCAAACGAAGAAAGCGATCAGCAATCGTACCAGCCATACTTTATAACGGTAGTTGGGTATACCAAAGAGGATTTCGATGGTCCTTTTATCGGCATCATTCTGGACGGAGTATACGGTAGGAAAGAATACAATGATGATGCCCTCAAAGACCAGCAGGGAATAGACCGATTCGCCGGAAAAGGGTTCATCCCCGAAGAGGTTGATCAGTACAATGAATATGAAGATGGCAAAAGCTCCCAACAGGAAATAGGGAAATTTATCCCCGAAGATGATCTTCAGGTTATGCCGGACAATTTGTATGGAGTTTACCAAACCCTGTTTGATTGCTTGTATCATGCTGATCATTTGCTTATTGTTTTGATTGATCTGTCGGTTGCTTTTCGTTGCCACTGAAATTCAGAAGCCACAGATAGGCATCTTCCAGCACGGGGGTCACATTTTTTGCCTGTTCAACCGGTTTTTCAGGGTTAACGACCCGGACCCGGATATCCTCACCTTTGCGCATATGGTGTACGATCTTCAGGCGACCGGATAATCTTTCGAATTCTCCGGCCGGGACATCGAACTGCCATACCCGGTTTCTCGCTAATCCCGCCATATCGGAAGGTTTTCCGTAGTATTTCATCTCACCATTATCCAGTACTGCCAGCAGGTTGCAGGAGCTGGCAATGTCTTCAATGATGTGGGTAGAGAAGATGACCACCCGGTCCTGGCTCAGCTCAACCAACAGGTTGCGGAAGCGGATGCGCTCGCGCGGATCCAGGCCGGCTGTCGGTTCGTCGACTACCAGGATACGTGGCAGGTTGAGCAAGACCTGGGCTATACCGATGCGTTGTTTCATCCCCCCGGAAAAGGAGCCGATCTTCTTTTCGGCATTGACAGTCATATGCACGGATTGCAGTACCCTTTCCACCCGGTGTTTTCTGATGGCAGGATCACTCACGCCCTTGAGCAGGGCCTGGTAGTCCAGGTAATCGCGGGCTGTCATGTTCTCATACATGCCGAATTCCTGGGGAAGGTAGCCAATCAGCCCCTGCAGCTCCTCGCGTTTTTCCTGGGTATCCACTCCATTGATGGTGATCTTACCATAGCTTTGTTCGAGTACTCCGCATATAACCCGCATCAGGGTTGTTTTGCCGGCACCATTGGGACCCAGCAGACCGAACATGCCCGGTTGGATGTCCATGGATACGCTCTTGAGTGCTTTGAAGGGCTTGCGCTCGCGGCCGATAACCGGTATGGCTCTCACAAAGAATATCCAAAGCTTTTTCAGTCCCTTAAAACGGCCCTTCATCCGGGCGGTGTTCACCTGGTTGTTTTTCAGGTACCGGGAAGTAAGATGGATGCCAAGCACCAGGTAGACGAGCAGTCCCCAGAAAACCGTGGCTCCCGGGTTCATGAACTTCACCTGATAGATGGCCAGTATCACCAATGGGAAGAAGCGCAATACTACCCGGTGAATATGATTGAGCCATCGCCGGAGGCGCGGGGAGGTGATGGATGGGGTGTGGTAGTTCAGCAGGAACAAAACATATATCCACAGGATGACCGACAGGGTGAAGGTCCAGAATCCTCCCGACTGATAGAACCAGGCGAACCAACCCAGGAAAAACAGCAAAGGCAGCTGCCAGATCATCTCCTGACGGGTTTTCGTTTTTCCATTGCCGGTGCCCAGGATCCGTTCCAGGTTCTTGTTTCCCAGCCATTCCCGTAAGGGCCGGGAGGGGCGCTCATATATCTTTACCAGGTTGCGGATTCGGATCACAATGGGCCTGTCTTTGTCGATGACATCCGCCGAGGCTTTGCGCAGACTTTCGGTAAAGAACCAGGTAGAGGAGGGGACTACAATGAAAACACCAGCCACACCCACCATCTGCCAGAGCAGGGTATCGGCTCCGCTTATCGCCAGAAAAACACCCCCTGCCAGGGCAACCCGGTTCAGGACCTTGAGAGATAAAGGAAGCCCGGCAAACCATCTCAGGGTAGACTGCATGCCCATATAAGCCGTTGGTATGATCACCAGGGTAAAGAGGGTGGAGAACAGCAGGCCGCCGATCACTGTGATGGCAAAGGGAGCTCCTATGCTGCCCACATATTCGCCTTGTCCCAGGGCCAGGGGCAGCATGCCTATCACCGTGGTGATCACGGTAATGAGGATGGGCCGCACCCGGAGCAGACCGGCACTGATCACGGCCCTGGCCGTTCTCATGCCGTGGTATCGCATGTTTTGCACAAAATCGATCAGTATGATCCCGTTGTTGACCACCACCCCCAGAAGGATGATGAAACCCGTCAGGGTATTGGCGCTAAGCAGGGAGTTACCGGTAAAGATCAGGGCGATGAGTGAGCCGATGGCAGCCAGCGGAATGGAAAACAAAAGCACGAAAGGGGTAGCGAAGCTTTCAAAAACAGAAGCCAGGATCATATAAATCAAAATAAAAGCGGCCAGGATCAGGAATTTAAACTCCCCGTACTGATCCTGCTCATGTTGAACTTCAACGGCCACGCCAGGCGGGACATATAAGCCGGCTATCAGCTCATCCACATTAGCCCGGGCACTTTCCAGCAGATCTTTATCATCATTGACATCGGAAGAGAAGCGGTAACTTACCGAAATGCTCTTTTCCCGGTTTAGCCGTTGGACAGAGGCTATATCTTCGCTGAAGCGCAGGGAACTGAAATCTTCCAGGTGGTGTGAGGCAGATATGCTGTCACCACTGGATTCAACCAACAGGTTGCGAAGATCATCCATCCCTCTTTGTTCTTCTTGTTTTTTCTCTGTCTGGTCGCTGCGGATGGTGATGGCATATTCCTCATCTTCTTGCTTGAAGGTGGTTTGACTCTCCAGTTCGCGTGAGAATGAGCTCATTCCTTCTTGTACACTGGTGTAGTCAATGTTCAGGGCATCCATATGACGCTGATCGAACAGAACCTTCACTTCCGGCTGTTCGCGCGACACACTAAGACGGGCCCAGGTAACATCATCCGATTCCTCCGTCAGAACATATTCCACATTTTCGCCTACCAGCACCATATCCGAATAATTTGAACCTTTGATGATCACTTCCTCCGTCTGTTGGCCAACACCCATGAAACTCATGAAAGCCCCCGCACCTCCTCCGCCGGAAGACATCATGCCGTCTCCGCCGGAGGACATGTCGGTGATGCGCACGTGAACATCATGATATACCTCCAACCGGTCCAGTATATCTTCCTTGATCTGCGCTGCTTCACGGTCATTGATCTTTTCAAAGTCCTCCTTCAGCTCGATGGTCAGGGAGGCCTCTTCCGCTTCAATGTTGCTGATCACCTCATGTACTTCTTCCACATTGCCTACCTCTTCCTCCATTTTGCTTATTATGGCGTCGGAGGTTTGAAGGGTGGAGCCGCCGGGCATGGTGACATCTACCCGGAAAGTGTCGGTTCCTGCTTCCTGTAGGGTGTTTACGCTTATAGACAGGCTGATCACCACGGTAGCAAAGAAAAGGATCACCATGGTGAAGAGCACCTGGGCCGGATGACGCATGCAGAATCTTAAGATGATCAGATATACCCGTATCACCCGGTTGCGGAAGTTGATGGCATGCAGGCTCAGGTTTTTCCGTTGAGATCTGAGGAACTGAAACACCACTGCGGGTATAAATACCAGGGCCACCACCAGGGATACCCCCAGGGTGGAGATGATGGAAAATCCCACGTTGTTGCCCAGCAGTTTGATGAAGAACTCCGAGGAGAAGGCAAAAGGCAGGAATACGGCGATGGTCGTCAGTGTGGCAGCTGAAACGGCCCGCAATACCTGCCGGGTACCTCCTGCGGCTGCCTCTGCAGGGCCTATCCCTTGTGTGCGCAAACGATAGATGTTTTCCAGCACCACCACACTGTTGTCGAGCAGCATGCCAATGGCCAGGGCCATTCCCATCAGGGTAAGGGTGTTTATAGTGATTCCTGCGGCATAGAAAAGATTCAACGAAGTGAGGATGGAGATGGGTATGGCGAATGCCACTACGGTGACCAGGCGCAGGTTGCGCAGGAAAACCCAGAGGATAAAAATGGCCATCAGTCCTCCAATAAGAGCCAGTCGAAGGATCTGGTTCATATTCTCCTCCATGGTCTCGGCATCTGAGCTTTGTATCACCAGTTCCACACCCTTGGAATCCATCTGTGCGTTGATATGCTCCACTACATCCTGCAGCTTGTGGTAAAGGGCGATGTCATTGACATTGGCATCGTTGTAGATGGTAATGGTAACGGCTTCCATTCCGTTCACCCGGCTGATGGTTTCCTGCTCCCTTTCTCCCATAGAGATGCTGGCTACATCACGCAACAGCACCTTGCCCTGATCATCCAGGATGGTGTTTCCCAGTTGGCCGATGTCGCTGTATTCTCCGGAGATGCTAACGATCCATCGCTTACCTGCGTCATAGACCACACCTCCGTACAACCGCTGATTGGAATATCTGTTGATACGTCGGTTGATGCGTTCCGGCGATATATTCAAGGCTTCGCAGGCTTCTTCATTGAATATCACCTCCACCGATCGTTCTCTTCCTCCGTGAACCGTGGCATCGCCCACACCGTCCACTGCAATCAGCTCATTGATGATGTCCTGATCCACCACATTGCGTATGCGGTCAATATCGCCTTCACCGCGCGCCTGGAGGGTCATGAACCGGTTGGCCGACATATCGGTGTTGACCTTCACCAGGGTGACGAAATAATTTTCCCGGTGTTCCCGCTGGAATTCGGAAACTTTTTGTTCCAGCTTGTGATAGGCATAATTGACATCCACATCTTGCCGGTAGGTCACGATGATCGTTGCTCTGCGTCGGGAGATGTTTGATTCCAGCTCATCGACGCCGGCTTGCTCGCTTATCATACCCTCCAGGGGGATCACCGCATCTTTTTCCACGAATTCGGGATTCATCTGGCTTCTGTAGCCCACCTGCAGGTAAAGAACCGGCAGTTCAGCACTGGGAAAAAGCTCCACCGGGAGTGAACGATAGGAGAAGATGCCCAGCACAACCAAAGCCAGGAACAACATAGAGACCAGTATTTTTCTTCTAACCAATTGTTTCATTACATCTTACTGATCTTCTTGTTGTGACAATGTTTCCTTACGCTGGAATATATAATATACACAAGGTATAGTAACCAGTGTGAGCAGGGTGGAGGTGATCAACCCGCCGATGACAGCCCATGCCATAGGTGATCGCAATTCAGCACTTTGTCCGAAGTCGATGGTCAGAGGCAGGAGAGTGAGGATGGTGGTCAGGCTGGTCATCACGATGGGGCGGATGCGGTTTTGCCCGGCCTGCAGGATGGCATCGCGTTTGATCATGCCCTGCCACTGGTATCTGCGTATGGCATCGACCAGGATGATGCTGTTGTTGACGGCTATTCCTGCCAGCATGATGATGCCGATGTAAGCCATGATATTGAATGATTGCCCGATCCCCAGGAAAAGGAGTATGGGGCCTGTAAAGGCCAGAGGCAGGGAGAGGAGGATGGTCATGGGATGCAGCAGGCTTTCAAAAAGGGAGGCCATCACCATGTACACCAGTATAATAGAAAGGATCAGCGCAAATTTCAGGCTGTCGAATGATTCCTTTCTTTTTTGTTCTTCACCGGTGATCTCGGTGGTATATTTTGCAGGCATGTCCATCCCGGCAATCCTCTGATTGACCTGCCTGACAATTTGATCCAGAGGAATATCTTCATCAATGCGGGCCGTTACTCTCCCCACGCGTTTTTGATTCTCGCGGTAGATCTTTCCGGGTGATACCCCTGCATGGAAGGTGGCAATCTGGTCCAGGCGGATGACCTGATCTCCGGATTGCAGCTCCAGCTCCTCCAGCTGTTTGCGGCTCAGATCGGGCAGCTTTAGCGTGATGTCTTTCATCTCGCCCCGACTTTCGAAGTCTCCCACATCCAGGCCGGTAAGCTGATTTTCGATCTGGGTAACAATCTGGTCCAAACCCAGGTCGTACATGCCGGCCATGAATCGATCCACCTGTACCTCTATCTCAGGAGCTCCCTGTTCAAAACTGGTTTTGAGATCATATAAACCTTCCACATTTTCCAGCTTATCCCGAATAGTGCCCGTGATCTGTTGGATCTGCGAGAGGTCATCTCCTGAGGTACGTACCACCAGGGGCGATTCATCGGTTCCCAGTATCTCATTCAGGGAGGTTTGTTTTTGGTGATAGGTGATCTCCAATCCTTCCACACCGGTGAAGATGGAATCGGTAAGAAGCACCACCTGCTCAGCGGGGATGATCTGTCCCTTGCGGGGTTGTACTTTTATACTGGCATGGTTGCTTTCTATTATCATCTCCCCCACAGAAGCCTCTTCTTTTGCTCCGGGTCCCACATGGGTGTAATAATAAGCCACCTGGTCTCCAAAGGCCTCGCTCATCATGCTTTTCACCTGCAGGCTCACCTGTGAAGTTTTTTTAAGCGGTGTGCCACCGGGGAGATCAATCGAAACAGAGAAAGCGCCTCCCCTGGGTTTGGGCATAAATTCACTTCCCACCCGGGGCAACAATAAAGCCGAGCCAAGTATCAAAGTGGCACTCAGGGCTATTACCAGCCAACGGGCATTCAAAAAACGATGCAAAAGCCTACCGTACCAGTTGATGCTGACGGACTTGAGTTTTTTCACCCGGTCGGCTTTGATCCATTTGTCTGTCATAGCCGGTATGACCATGATGGCCACAAAAAGAGAAGATAAAAGGGAGAAGGCCACGGTCCAGGCTTCTTCCTTAAAAAGTTCACCCGATTCTCCATGCAGGTATACGATGGGCAGGAACACCACAATGGTTGTTAAAGTAGATGCTGTGATGGCCCCGCCTACTTCGGCTGTTCCCTTGATGGCAGCTTGTCTGACGGATGTCCCTTCCTCGATGTGCCGGAAGATGTTCTCGATCACCACAATGGCGTTGTCTACCAGCATGCCTGCTCCGAGAGCCAGCCCTCCCAGGGTCATCAGGTTTAGGCTCAGCCCGTTAAAATACATCAGGTTGAAGGTGGCGATCACCGATATGGGGATGGCCACGGAAACGATCAGGGTGACGCGCAGGCGCCTGAGGAAGATGAAAAGAACGAAAATAGCCAAAACAATGCCTGCCAAACCTGTATTTTCAACTTCTCCGATGGCCTGATCGATGTATTCTCCCTGGTCCTCCACCACGGTGAACTGATATCCCGGAAGGGCCTTCTGCAGATTTAACAGGGACTCATCCACCCGCTTGACTACATCTACTGTGTTTTTCCCCTGCTCTTTATAGAGGGATAGTCCGATACAACGCGCATCGTTGAAATAGACCATGTTTTCCGGTTTCTTGTTTGTCATCTGCACTTCTGCCACCTGCTCCAGGACTACGGGAACCCTTTCAGATTGCCTGTTCATGGAGGATCTGTTGCGGTACCCGACGATCAGGTTGCGAAAATCCTCCACTTTCTGCAGCAGGCTTTCACCGGTAACCAGGTACTGTGTTCCTTTTTCTTCGAGCGTTCCACCGCTGATATCCCGGTTGAATGCCTGTATGCGCGAAGATATCTGATCCATCGACAGGTCATAGGCATCCAGCAGATATTGATCGGTTTGAATGAGCAGTTCGGATTCCTCTTCGCCGGATAGCTCCACATCGGCCACCCCATTGATGCGAACCATCTGATTGTATATATAATTCTCGGCCGTTTGCCGCAGGATGTTCATATCGTTGATCTCGGGATTGCTCACCGCTATTCTCATGATGGGAGCTGCATTGGGATCATTCTGGTAGATATTCAGCTCATCCACCTCCTGGTTGGTACTGATAGAAGAAAGGGATTTTTGCAGATCCAGGAAGGCAGCATCCATATCGCGGTCCCATTCATAATGAATGGTAACCAGGAGCATACCTGTTCCTATTGCCGATGATACATCCGTTACACCGGACTGCCGGATGGCCAGCCCTTCAATTTGTTCGGCGAACCTGGATTCCATCTCAGCCGGGGGCTTTTCTGCGGAATGCAACTCAACAAACAACCGGGGATTTTTAAGATCAGGAAACAGGTCGGTTCCCAGCCGGCTGAATGAGATATAACCCAGCAGCACGATGGCAAAGACGATCATGGCAATGGTAACGGGATAGCGTACAGAAAATCGGGTTAGGTTTGTCATAGGATCTTATCAGGGATTGTTATCTATTGTTGAATGGTTGAATGGTTGAATTGCTAAATGGTTGAATTATAGATGAGTTGTTTCAGGCTCGGATAATAATTTAACAGTATAACAATATGGCCATTTATTTATATTTCCCATTGCTACCGGAGAATCCTAACTTTACTGCGGTTCCTGAGGGTTTCGTAACCATCGGTCACCACCCGTTCATCCCGCTCGATGCCATTAGTGATCTCAATGCGGTCTTCTGACTCGATGCCGGTGACAACCGTTCTTTCCCGGGCCCGGTCTTGCTGGACGACATAAACCACTTTTCGGTCATTTTTGTCCAGCACCACTTCACGGGGCAAGGTGATGACACTGTCCTTATATTCGACCAGCACGTTGGCCTTGACAAACATGCCAGGACGAAGGGTTTTATTGGGATTCTGCACTTTCAGCTTGGCGTCGAACATGCGGGTAGTTGGGTCCACAGCCGGAGATATCTCTGTTACTTTACCCTCCAGGGTTTCCGATTCGAGGGAGTAGTGATCGACATTTACCGGCTGGCCGGGCTGGATTTTAGCAAGCGTTTTTTCCGGCAGGCTCACCTCCATGATCAGCTCCCGGTAATCCATGATCTTGGCTACTGTGGTATTGGCAGAAACTTGAGTTCCCTGGGTATGATGGGGTAATTGGGTGATGATACCGGTAAAAGGGGCCACCACGGAAAGCTTGTTTATGTTCAACCGCGCTTCTTCCAGGGCAGCCTGAGCATTGATATAGGCTTTTTCGGCATTGGTCAATTCCCTCAGGGTAACCCCACCTTTCTCATACAGGGCTTTTTGTTTGTCGTACTCCTGTTTGGAAAGCTTTTGTTCCAGCTTGACCGATTCGAGCTGGATATTCAGTTCATACTCACGATTCTCCAGTTTGAGAAGTGTTTGACCCTTCTGAATCTGATCACCCAAAGCATATCGATTACCTGTTGCAGGATTAGTCTGCAGGTAATAATCACCTTTGACCTCGTTGACCAGATCGGCTGACCGCAGGGACTGAACTGTACCGGTGGTCTGTACAAATTCACTGATGGATTCATAGCCGGCTTCGCTCACCGATACGGGAACCGCAACGTCCCTGTCACTGCGGGTTTCGCCCTGGTTGCATCCTGCGGTGAGGGAAGCGGTCATGGCAACTACCGCCAGGATCCTTAAAGAGGTTATTAAATGTCTACGCATATGTGGAAAAGGTTTGTTGTTCGCTTTGATTAAGGTCTGAATATGTTCAGTCATTTTGTTTAATAGGGTTTTTGTTTTAGCGTTCAGGTTGTACAAGGTTTGAGTTGACTTATTATTGAGGTTTGATAAGTTTTGAGCTATTGGGTTTGAACTATTGGGTTTTGAAATGAATATCTGAACTCGGGTGCTTCCGGTTCAAAGTGGATCTTTTGCTATTCGAGGATGCTGTTTACCACATCCTTAGGCAGCA